>DYOT01000203.1 GCA_020720345.1 Candidatus Caenarcanum sp. | reverse complement strand
TTACAAAACTTAATGATAGTAAGTTACAATATTATTAACAAGTGTTCTAAATGTTTTTTTATGGGATTATTTAAGAACAGTTTATTTTAGATGAGGTTAATTTAGGTGGATTTTTCAGCTCTTACAGTGCAAATATTAAAAGGTCTTGCGGATATAGCAGGCGGCTACGGAATGGCAATAATTCTTATAACTTTGATAATAAGGCTTGCAATGTGGCCATTAAGTGTTTCTCAACAGCGTTCAATGAAAAAAACGCAGGAACTTGCTCCAAAGCTTAAAGAATTGCAGGAAAGATACAAGAGCAATCCTCAAATGATGCAGAAAAAGATTGCTGAATTTTACAAAGAACACAGTTTTAATCCTTTTGCAGGGTGCTTTCCGCTATTAATACAAATGCCTGTATTTATATTACTGTATTCCGCTCTTATGAGCCCTCAGTTTATACAATTGGCTGGAAATTCGTCATTTTTATTCATTAAAAGGCTTGATGCCCCGATGAGAAGCCACGCCGGAATTAAGGGCGATAAAGTATTTGGCGTTGAGCAACATGATACATTTTCAACAGAAAAAACTATTACTGTTTACATAAATAAAAATCAAAAACAGGAAGCCTCAATAAAAGACCCGGGAAAAGCCGTTGAAATTCAGGGGAATATAATTCCTGGCGAGCCTTTGGATTTAAAAATTAATGTTACAGACCAGATGAATTTACCGTTTAAAGAACTTGATAAAATTCAAAAAGCTGATGTTCCTGTAATAAATAACTCAACAAAAGAAATTGAGATTATTACTTTTACTAAACGTGATAATCTTCTTACGGCAAATGTTAAAACTGAAAAAGCAGTAACCGTTTTCCATTATGATGTTTTAATTCTTGTACTTTTATTCGGGGCAACAATGTTTCTTTCCCAGAAAGTAATGACTACATCGAACAAAGACACACCGATGGATCCTGCGCAACAGGCAATGCAGCAAAGCATGGGGCAAATAATGCCAATAATGGTTACCGGAATGTTTGTTTTTATTCCTATTCCTGCCGGAGTTTTACTTTATATGGTTGTCAGCAATATAATTCAGGTCGTACAGACTATTATGATCAACAAACAAATAGAATCGGAAAATCCCAAAAAGCCTGAAATTATTGATATAATTGCATCAGAGCCTAAAGTTATTACGTCAGA
Source organism: Candidatus Caenarcanum sp. (assembly GCA_020720345.1). Taxonomy (GTDB): domain Bacteria; phylum Cyanobacteriota; class Vampirovibrionia; order Gastranaerophilales; family UBA9971; genus DYOT01. The sequence continues at coordinate 1,501 of DYOT01000203.1, read as the reverse complement.
TGATAACAGCGAAGAGGGGCAATCTTCTTCTCAAAATAAATCAAAAAAATCAAAATGGTAAATGAGTTTTATTTTTAATCACAATGACACAATAGCAGCTATTGCAACTCCTCTTGGAACAGGAGGAGTCGGTGTTGTAAGGATTTCAGGGAAGAAATCACTTGAAATCATCTCTAAAATATTTTCTACGGCTATAAATGAACATAACCCCCCTGACTTTAATCCGAACAGGATTTATCATGGGTGGATATTTGACACAAATATTCTGATTGACGAAGTTATAGTTCTATATTTTAAAGCTCCTCATAGCTATACAGGCGAAGATATTGTAGAAATTCAAGGACATGGCGGAATTAATATTATAAAAAACATCCTGAAACTTTGTCTTAAATCCGGTGCCGGAATGGCGGATAAAGGCGAATTTTCCAAAAGAGCTTTTATGAATGGCAAACTGGATTTAAGCAAGGCGGAAGCCGTTCTGGATCTTATTCACTCCAAAACAGATAAATTTTCCCACGCTGCCGCCAAAAACTTATCGGGCAATCTTTCAAGTCATATAAATAAATTAAGGCAGGAACTTCTTGATTTACTTTCAATGGTAACAGCCGCCATAGATTTTCCTGAAGAAGTAAACGAACCTGAATATTATTTTATTGAAAAAAAATTAAATTATTTAATCGAAGAAATAAACAGAATTTTAAAAAATGCCAATTCCTCGAACTTAATGAGGGACGGGCTGAAAGTTGCTTTTGCCGGAAAGCCTAATGCGGGTAAATCGTCTTTATTTAACGCATTGCTTGATATGGAAAGGTCTATAGTAACTGAAATACCCGGAACTACCAGAGATATAATTCAGGAATCAATTGATATAGACGGAATTCCTGTTACCTTGATAGATACCGCAGGGATAAGAGAAATAAATTCTTTAAATTCTGCTTCGCAAATTGAATCAATAGGTATTAATTTAACAAAAAACTGCATAGAAAATGCCGATATTGTTCTTTTTGTCTATGATTTAAGTCAGGGACTGCAAAATGAAGATATGGAAATTTTTGAAAGTATCAAACATCAAAAAGTCTTAAAAATTGGTACGAAAGTTGATTTATGCTGTCATCCTGAGCGATCTGTCCCTGTGGGGATAAAATCTTTAACCGCTTACTGGACAGATTCTTCGGTTTCGCCTCAGAATGACAGCAAACCTCTTTTAGTTTCTGCGAAGGAAAAAATAGGGCTTGATTTAATAAAAAATGAAATTAAAAAACTTGTAATTACAGACGATGTTTCACATGGCTTCTGTACAAATATCCGCCACCAGGAATGCCTTATTAAAAGCAAAAATGCACTTCTGAATGCTCTTAATGCCTGTAAAAATGAAGAGATTCAGGATTTAATCTTCATTGATATGAAATCAGGTCTGATTTCATTAGGAGAAATTACCGGAGAGGTCGTGTCTGAAGAAATTATAAATAATATTTTTGAAAATTTTTGTATCGGCAAATAA
>DYOT01000202.1 GCA_020720345.1 Candidatus Caenarcanum sp. | reverse complement strand
GCTTTGTCTTTTGGAACTATAAGCATATCTCCTGTAGAGCGGATTTTTACTTCAACATTGCCTTCCGTAATAGTTTTGCCAACAGTAATCCTTACGGGAATACCCATTAAATCAGCATCTTTAAATTTGACTCCGGCTCTCTCAGAGCGGTCATCGATAAGAACCTCTATTTTATTAGCTAAAAGTTCTTTATAGATTGCTTCAGCGGTCTCCATCTGAAGAGAATCATTAACATTAACAGGGACAACAACTGCATGGTAAGGAGCAATTGCCATTGGCCATTTGATCCCATTTTCATCGTGATATCTTTCGACAGCAGCAGCAGCGGTTCTTGAAACCCCTATGCCGTAACAACCCATAACAAAAGGGCGTCCCTTACCATTTTCGTCTGTATAAGTCGCATTCATTTTAGCTGAATACTTTGTTCCGAGCTTAAATATATTGCCGACTTCTATGCCTTTGGTAATTTCGAGTTTACCATCACAGTTAGGGCAGATTTCTCCAGCTTCCGCAAGCCTTATATCAGTTATCAATTTAGGCGAATCTGCATCTATTCCCCAGCTTGCGCCTGTTAAATGAACATCAGTCTTATTAATACCGATTACAAAGTTCTTTAAGTCTGAGATACTGTTATCACCTACGACTTGAACCTTGATTCCTCGAGGACCTATAAAGCCTGATTCAGTGTCAAAACCATTTTGTTGCATAAGTTCTTTAACTTCTGCATCGCTTGCTATTCTAATTTCATTGACATCAATGGCATTTTTAAGCTTGATTTCCTCTACTGATTTGTCTCCTCTTATAAGAGCAAGAACATATCTTTTATCAGCAACATATACAAGTGTTTTAACTATTGCAGAAGGAGCAATGCCAAAGAATTTAGACAAATCTTCAATTGATTTAACACCCGGAGTGTCAAGTTCTTTTGCTTCTGTAAACTTACCATCTACTTCCGCAGGAAGCATTTTTGACTCTGCCCTATTTGTGTTTGCTGCATAATCGCAAGAATCACAGTAAAGAACGTCGTTTTCTCCGCTCTCTGTTCTGGTCAGCACCATAAATTCATGGCTTACGCTTCCGCCTATAGCGCCGGAGTCGCTTCTTACCATTTTTGTTTCCAGCCCGCACCTGTTGAAAATATTTATATAAGCAGTTGTCATTTTTTGATAAGAGGCTTCAAGCCCTGCTTCATCAGTATCAAAGCTGTAAGCGTCTTTCATCAGGAATTCTTTTCCTCTTAAAAGCCCGAATCTTGGTCTTATTTCGTCCCTGAACTTATCCTGAATCTGGTATAAATTAACGGGTAGCTGCCTGTATGACTGAATCTCTTCTCTTGCAAGAGCTGTAATAATTTCTTCATGGGTTGGACCCAGGCAGCACATTTTGCCATGCCGGTCTTTTAGCCGCATAAGCTCTTTGCCGTAAACATCCCATCTTCCTGATTCCTGCCATAATTCTTCCGGCTGAAGAATAGGCATCATTAGTTCCTGTGCTTCCTGAGCATCCATTTCTTCCCGTATTATGTCAGAAACTTTTTTAATAACTTTCCACATAAGCGGCATGTAAGTATAAATTCCGCTTGTTAATTTCCTGATATATCCGGCTCTAACCAGCAGCTGATGGCTTATAACTTCTGCATCCGCAGGATTTTCTCGTAATGTGGTAAAAAACAGTTTTGACATTTTCATAACGGTTGGAATGCCTTATATAATTCTATCTGAAGATTATTATACAATTTATAAGCCAAAAAGGATAGAATTTTCTTCATGATAAATGCTCCGATTCAGTTTCGGAGCATTTATCATGAAATAATTTCTTTACTTATTTAATTGGGCAATTACATCGTCTGTAATATCCTGCCCGCCAAAAACAATATTATCTTTTCGGAAAATAAACTCTATTTTCTTCTGTTTTGCAACTTTTTCAACAGTGCTTGTGATAGTATCCTGCAAAGTTGTAACTTTCTTTTCATAATCAGCCTTAAAGTCATTATTTCTCTGCTGAATTTTTTCACTAAGTTTTTTTTCAAGCGCCTTTTTTTCTGCATCGGTTTCAGCAGCCATAATCTTGCTTCTTGCATCATCAATCATTTTTTGAATTTCTTCCTGCTGTGATTTAATGTCGGAAGTTACATCCTGAGCCTTTTTGCTTGCAGTAAGAATTTTTGCCATATCAACAATTCCCACGCTTGGTTTTGCCATAGCGTTTAAGCTTGAACAAAACAACATTCCAACTGCCGCAAAAACAATAATAATTTTTTTCATGTTAACTTTTCCTTTCTAATCCAAAACCCTCTAAATTGAAACCTCATTCACATTAAATACTAAAAAAATAAAAAATAAAGCGATTTTAGGCAATTCTAGCCGCCTAGAAGCAAAATATAGACAGTAGGATTAGTTTATTGAGAAAAAATTTATCTGTTCAATTCATCAGTAAGATATATTTCCGCAAGGAGTTCAACAGGATTAAAAACCTGTATTGAAGAGTTTTTGTTGATTAATCCCTGATAAAGCCCTATTGTACATCCTGCACAACTTGTGCATACTATATCAGCCCCTGTATCAAGAATATTTTGGGCTTTTCTCTCTGAAATTGCCTTTGAAATTTCAGGTTGGGTAATACAAAACGTGCCGGCAGCGCCACAGCAAACATCAGCATCTTTCATTTCAATAAAATCCACGCCTTGTATTTGCTTAAGTA
>DYOT01000015.1 GCA_020720345.1 Candidatus Caenarcanum sp. | reverse complement strand
ATTAAAACCGGTATCTTTCTGTAAATCTTTTTCTAATTCACCGAGGGGACAAGCTTTAATAGGCACCATATCATTGCATTCTGTACAGATAAGATAATGCTTATGACCCTTCTTATTAAGTTCAAATCTTGCCTTATTCTCGTCTAAAATCAATGATTTTATTACAATATTGTTTAATACCAGTTTCTCTAGAATTCTATATATAGTTGATAATGAAATGATTTGACTGTTTTCTCTAAATTGTTCATATAAATAATCAACAGTAACCGGCATTTTAGCAGCTTCAAGAATTTGAAGCAGTAATTGTCTATTTTTAGAAAATCTAAAGTTTTTCAAATTATCCCTGGATTTTTTCATTTTGGTCAGAGCACTCTCCATGTTTAATTTTATTATACACAAAATACTATTTTGCGTTTTCATCAATATAGCCAATTTAGCTAATAACGCAAACGATTTGCATTATCATATATTTTTCTATATAGTTATAAGTATGTTTAGTTAAGTATAATTGGGGAATTTATCTATGTTAAAGGGCTCCTTAAAGTTTATTTGCCTTATTGTGCTCATAGCAGGGTGTATAAATTATCCTGCTTACGCTGATGAAAAAGTTATTGAAACTAATATTGTCCCTGTTCTGGATTTAAAAGGCGGAGTCCAACAACAAACTGTTGAAACCCCTAAGCCTGAAACTCCCTTTAAGATATGGATTAATGGAGATAATGCAACAGGTGACTGGAAAGGTTTAAGGACAAAACTTGAAGAAAAAGGTATAACTCTTGGCTCGGAATATATTAATGACAATTTTATAAAAATGCGAGGAGGGCTTAACAATAAACATCCTTTTAAAGCTGAAGGATTAATAAATACTTCTGTTGAACTGGATACAGGAAAACTCGGTCTGTGGAAAGGCGGTAAAGTATTTACCAGCTTCTCAAATCTTCACGGGAAAGGCATAACTGATAATTATCTTGGCGGATTGCAGGCAATAAGCAGTATAGAAGCAGGACGTCATTCTCAGCTTATAGAATATTATTATGAACAAAGTCTTTTAAACGAAAAAATCAGGGTTAAAGTCGGCAGACAAGATGCTAATGCTGATTTTTGCGCTCTTGAAGATGCCGGAGATAATATAAATTCTTCATTCGGCTTAATACCTAATATTCCAATACCTGCTTATCCAGCTCCGGGACTAGGAGTTTCAACAGTTATATCACCTAATAAGCTTGTAGATATAAAATACGGATTTTATGACGGAGATTCACAAGACAAAACAAATGCTTTTAGAACGGCATTTGACGGCAAAAACGGGGCTGTCCACATAACAGAAGTAGCGTTTAAACCGGAAATAAAAGGCTACCAGGGAAATTATATTGCAGGGTACTGGCTTCATACAGGTGATGTTGACGAGATAACCGATTCAGAAGACATAGGAACTTTTAAAAATAATAAGGGATTCTATACGGCTTTTGAGCAGAAAATATTTAAAGAAAAAGATGACAATGAACAGGGATTAAGTATTATAGGTCAGTTTGGCTGGGCGCCTTCCGACAGAAATGAAATTTCCCGATATTATGGTGCAGGTATAAAATATACAGGCTTGATACCGAAAAGAGATAATGATATAACAGGAATAGCTACAGCAATTGCCGATGTCAGCAATAGATATCAAACTATTGACGGTAGAACTGAAGAAACTATACTTGAAGTATTCCATAAGATTCAATTCACAAAATGGCTTGCTCTTCAGCCGAGTATGCAATATATTTTTAATCCGGGAGGAAACGGTAAAAATGCTTTTGCATTGGGACTCAGGTCAATTATTACTTTTTAAGGAGCAAACAAAATGAATTTAAAATTCACAAAATTAATTATTTTAATATTGATATGCGGGCTGTTTAGCGGATGCAACGCCTCTAAAAAGCTTTCTTACAAAACGGATACGGACAAAAATCTTGTTATTGTAACATCATTTTATCCGGTTTATATATCAACAATTAACGTTACTAAAAATATCCCCGATATTAACATAATTAATATGACCAAACCCCAAACCGGATGCCTTCATGACTATGCCCTTACTACTAATGACCTTAAAACGCTTGAAAAAGCTAAGATTTTTGTTATAAACGGCGCGGGTATGGAGTCTTTTATTGATAAAGTTATAAAACAAAACCCCCACCTGAAAATCATTAATACCAGCAAGGGAATAGCTCTTTTAAAAGATAAAAAAACCGGCGAACCAAACGCTCATGTATGGGTAAGCATTTCCAACAATATATTGCAGATAAAAAACATTGCAGAGCAGTTGGAAAAACTTGACCCTAAAAATGCTGGCAAATATCATAAAAATGCCGCGACTTATATTGCCAAACTCAAAGCTCAAAGGCAAAAAATGCACAGGGGATTAGAAAATATAAAAAACCGCAATATTATAACTTTTCATGAAGCTTTCCCGTATTTCGCAAAAGAGTTTAATTTAAATATAGTTGCCGTTATTGAACGTGAGCCCGGTTCTGAACCCAGTGCGCGGGAATTAAAGGAAACCATAAACACAATAAAAAAATATAAAGTAAAAGCTCTTTTTGCCGAGCCGCAATACCCTGCAAAGTCCGCCCGAACAATTGCCGCTGAAACAGACACTAAAGTTTATACTTTAGATCCTGCAGTAAGTGGAGAGCTTAAACCTGATGCATATATTAAAATTATGGATAACAACTTAAAATCATTGCAGGAAGCCCTGCAATAAATCAGGTATAAAATGATGCATTCAAATGAACCCTTATTTCAAAACAACGGCAATACATGCGGGTTATGCTGCACTAAAATAAAGAATCTTAGTGTAACTTACGGAAATACAGAAATTCTTAATGATATTAATTTACACATTCATTGCGGTGAATTAACGGCGTTAATAGGTCCTAACGGAGCCGGCAAAAGCACTCTTTTAAAAGCAATGCTTGGAGAAATAAAACATTCCGGCAAAATGGAATTTCAGGACATGAAAGGAATTAACACCGGACATCCTTTAATTGGATACGTCCCACAGCATCTGGACTTTGACAAAAGTTCGCCCATAAGTGTTTTAGACCTTTTTACATCCTGTCTTACAAATAGCCCTGTCTGGTTATTTAAACAAAAAAGAATTCGCCGGCAAACAGAAAACAGCCTAAAAATTGTTCAGGGTGAGCATTTGATTAATAAACGCCTTGGAAATCTTTCCGGCGGAGAACTTCAGAGGGTTATGCTTGCGCTGGCGCTTGTGCCGCTACCTGACTTACTTTTGCTTGATGAACCGGTTTCAGGAATCGACCAGAAAGGGCTTGAGCTTTTTTATGACATTGTTTGTGATTTAAGAAAAAACTACGATATGTCTGTAATTCTGGTTTCACATGATTTAAACCTTGTAGCAAAGCACGCTGATCGTATAGTCCTTTTAAATAAAACTATTCAGGCTGTTGGGACACCGCAGGAAGTCTTAAATAATGAAGATCTGTCAAAAGTTTTTGGAAATATTTGGTTTAAATATCCTGAAAACAAGAAGGAAGAGGAGGAATAAACCGCTTATATGGATGTCTGGTATTTTTTAATCGATAAATTTCTTCCTTTTGAATGCTTACAGCATATGTTTATGAAAAATGCCCTGCTTGCCGTTCTTCTGGCAACCCCTATTTTTGGCATTCTCGGAACTATGATTGTAAACAATAAAATGGCGTTTTTTTCTGATGCTATAGGTCATTCTGCATTAACAGGCATTGCTATAGGGGTTATTTTAGGGATTGGAGATCCTTTATGGGCAATGGTTATTTTTTCTGTTTTGCTGGGATTTGCTATTTTAACTGTAAAAAATGCCAACACTGCATCATCAGATACTGTCATAGGCGTGTTTGCTTTTTCAGCAGTTGCGCTTGGCGTGGTGATTCTTTCACGTGCAGGAGGGTTTGCAAAGTATTCAACATACTTAATCGGCGATTTATTAAGTATTACGCCTGAAAATCTTTTAATGCTTACGCTTTTGCTATTATTTACCGTAATTTTATGGATTTTTATCCTGAACAAGCTTTTGCTTGTAAGCATTAACAGGTCTCTGGCAAAAAGCAGGGGAGTAAATGCAATACTTGTCGAATATTTGTTTACTTTTGTTATTGCTATAGTTGTTACAATCTCAATTCAGTGGGTAGGACTGCTGATTATTAACTCTTTGCTTGTTCTTCCTGCTGCCGCAGCACGAAATTTAGCGGTAAACACAAGACAGTATCACGCTTTATCAGTTTTGTTTTCCGTTATTTCAGGCATATTAGGTTTAATTTTGTCATATTTTCTCGGTACTGCAACAAGCGCAACAATTGTTCTTATTTGCAGCGGCTTTTTTATATTAACATTTATGTTCAAATCTAAAATCTAAACCAGAACGATTACTTTTTTGAATCGGTATAGATTATATTTTTACCAAATTATGCTGCGATATCTAATATTTCTTAACAGTTATAGATGAACTTTTTACCTATTGTTAAGAAAGAAAGATTGTTGTAGTTTAATAAAATAGCGTATAGGAAACCAAATTATGAAAAACAGAATATTTATAATCTTACTGCTTGTTTTATTTATATCTATAAGGGCTGTATCGGCGCAAACTGCCTGTACAGAAGAAAACGAAAGCAATCAGTTCATAAAAAAGTCCCGTATTAAAATAAGTTCAATAAATCCAACGCCGGAATCTAATCCACAGGGCGCATATTACCCTGGTTTTAGAGGCAACAACCAGATTATTGTTTATACTCCTTCTTATGGAGAATATACAAACACCAATGAATTCGGCAAAGAAGCAATTGTGCTTGACAACAAAGTCTTCGGATTCTGCGGGGCAAACTGTTATATTCCCAAAAACGGCTTTATAATCAGCGGGCATGGTGCCGCAAAAAAATGGATGAATGAAAAATTAATGGAAGGCGCAACAATAAAAATTTATCCCGAATCATTGACTTTAGAAAGCATAATTACTCCTGAAAGTTATTTATATAAAGCAGGACAGAGAATAGACAATGCCCAAAAATTAATTCTTGAATACAAGAGGCTGCTTTCCGGCTACCAGTGCAAGGTTTCGGAAAATTATCTTAATGGTGCTTTGCAAAAATACAATGAAGCAAAATATATGCTTGATAAATCAAAATATGAGGAAGGCAGAGAGCTTGCAAACTTTGCTCTTAAGCTTGCTGATATGTCTTTTTATTATGCAATCCCTGCTGTTCAAAACGAGCTTCATGGTGTATGGGTTAGACCTATTGAAAAAAACCCCGTAGAAATTGGACAAACTCTTGACAGGATAAAAAAGACAGGCATAGATAATATTTTCCTCGAAACATATTATCAGGGTCATACGATTTTCCCCAGCACAACAATGGCTTCTTATGGGATTCGGGAGCAAAGAGCTGAATTTGAGGGCTGGAATCCGCTACAATCATGGATAGAAGAAGCCAGCAAGAGAAATATGAAAATTCATGTGTGGTTTCAGGTGTTTTATGCAGGAAACGATAATATATCACCAGGCTCAAAACATATTTTGTCAGTGTATCCCGAATGGGCAAACAAGCAGAAAAAAAATGCCGGCAGCCCAAAGCCTACGCCTTCTATAAGTGAGCACGGCGGTTATTTTCTTGACCCTGCCAACCCGAATGTTCAGAAATTTATACTCTCTCTTCTTAATGAAATAGCGACTACTTATAACATAGACGGTCTGAATATTGATTATATAAGGTATCCTAAAAGTCTTTCTCCGAATTTTCCGGGTTATCTTGACTCCGCCTGGGGTTATACTGCCTATGCAAGAAACGATTTTAAAAACTTATACGGAAAAGACCCGATTGATCTTGAATCCTCAGACCCTTTAATCCCTAAATGGGTTGAATACAGGCAAGGAAAAGTTACCGAACTTGTTTCTAAACTCAGATCAGTGGTCGGAGATAAAAAAATAATGATTTCAACGGTAATATTTCCCGGCTATAAAGAAACAGGCATTACAAAACTTCAAAACTGGTCTGTTTGGGCACAAAATGGTTATATAGATGCCTTTACTCCTTTGATTATGAGCAGCGACAAATATATGGCAGGAAATTCAATTAAAGAAATCCGCAACCTTGCAGGAAACAACGTTGCTATAATGTCAGGTCTGTTTGAACCATTTACAGGCGGCAACCCTGCCGATTTGCTTGACCAGATTGCTGCCGTAAGAAAAGAAGGCTCTTCAGGCATTATACTATTTGACAATGCCCATCTTGAAGATGATTTTATTACAGCCTTAAGCGCGAGAATTTTCAGGAAAGATTAATTTTCCTTTCTCTGTCCTTGTCATTCCGAACTTATAGAGCCTGCCCTGTACCAGATACGGGTGAATCTATCCAGCGAATAAAGAAGCCATGATTCAATACTACAAATCAAAATACATAATCTTTGACGGGAAAGTTTTTGAAAACAACGTTCTTGCAGTCAAGGACGAGAAAATTTTTGACATAATAAAAGAAGGTGAAGTTCCCGAAACCGCTGCAATTATTGATTATGGAAATGCTGTAATAACACCGGGATTTGTAAATCTTCATACACACTTGCAATATACAGACTTAAAGCCTGTTTTTACAACCAATTCGCAGGGTCATTGCTCGCAAAGTGAGACCATCCAAAATCCAAATAAAATTGAATTTTCTGACTGGCTGATAAATTTAATCCAACAATACTACTTGTGGGCTGAAGAAAAGAAAATAAAATCATTTAAAAACGGACTGAGGGAGGCTGTTTTATCAGGCTGTACATGTATTGTACAGCTATCAGGAGAAGATTTTATCCCTGAAATCCTCAATAAGCTTGAATTAAAGAGCTTTATTTTTCTAGAAACTTTTTCTAATACAGAAGAATCAAGCCTAAAAGAAATTAAAAAGCTTAAGGAGAAAATTAAAAAAATAAAGCAGGAAAGCAATGAAAACCTGACTGTAGGGATTTCTCCACATTCTATTTACAACGTCCATAAGATTTTATGGGAAGAAATAGCAAAATTTGCTTCCGCAGAAGATATTTTAGTGCACACACATCTCGCCGAAAGCCCGGATGAAATTAACTGGTGTTCTGGCAAGTCCTCGTTCATTGACAAAATTCATAAGTTTATCGGCTGGGACAGCTTAAACCCTTATGAAAAAGACTTAAATCCTGTTGATTATCTTGAAAAAATGGGCGTATTAAACGCATTAAAAGAAAACTTGACTGCCGCACATTGTATACAACTGGATGAGAAATCCCTTGAAAAGCTTGTTAATTCCGGCGCAAAAATTGCTCATTGCCCGAGAAGCAATATTCTCCTACACGGAAAAACGCTGAATTTACAACAATTACCGGAATTTATTCTTGAAAACACAGGTCTGGGAACAGACAGCAGATTCAGCAATTATGACCTAAGCATTTTGAATGAGGCAAAATACCTAAGCTTAGGGCGATTGCTTAAAAAAGGTGATGACTATCACCCAGGTCTGGATTTTCAAAAAATTATAAATATGCTAACAATAAACTCAGCCCGTATATTAAAAATTGACAACAAGGATGCTGATTTTCTTGTGTTTAAATTGCAAAATCATGAAAATTATCAGGAAATTTTAAATAAAGAACGACCTGATGATATTTATATAAAAGGAAAACAGATTGTAAAAGACGGGAAATTCATATCAGCAGGATGGGAATTTCTTAATGAACCGGAATAATATTGAAATATCTGAACATGTTCTTGGCAATGGGCTTAAAATTCTATTTTATGCATATTGTTGCGCCCCTTCTGCCACTTTTATGACCTGGTATAAAGTCGGGACAAGAAATGAAGTCGCCGGCAAAACTGGCTTATCTCACTTTTTAGAACATTTAAGTTTTAAAAAAACCGAAATATTTAATTATGGAGAAATAATTTCTCAAATAATCACCAACGGCGGCAATTATAATGCTTATACTTCACGGGATTTCACATGTTATTATGAAACTTTTATGGCAAGCAAACTGGAACTTGCAATGATTATTGAATCCCAGCGCATGAGCAAACTTGTTTTTAATGAAAAAAACAAAAAAACAGAAGTCGGCGTAATTCTTTCTGAACTCGAAAAAGGCTTTGATAACCCTTATTCACAGCTTGAAAATGCTGTTCGGCTTGAAGCTTATGAAAAACATCCCTACAGAAATCCTATTATCGGCTTTGCAGAAGATGTGAAGACCCTTTCTATTGAAGATTTGCAGCAATATTATAAAAATTTTTACAATCCAAACAATGCAACCATAGTAATGGTAGGAAATTTTAATGAAATTGAAGCTCTTGAGCTTATAAAAAAATATTTTGGACATATTCAACCACAAACAATAAGCTTATCCCTTGAAAAGGAGAAAAAACAAAGCCGCTTAAAAACAGCGAAAATAAGCATGCCGGGAAGTTATTCAATCATAAAGCAGGCGTATCATATTCCTTCCTGCAACGATAAAGATATTTTCCCCCTGTTAGTTCTCGGGGAAATGCTTAATACAGGAATAAGCAGCAGAATGCACAAGGCTCTGATTGAAAAACAAATAGTTACAGATATAAGCACGAATGTTGAAGTAATGAAAGACCCTGGACTGTTAACCATTGTAGCGACATTATACCCCAACATGGGGCATAAAGAAGCAGAAAAACGGATATTTGAGCAAATCAACGAATTAACCGACATAAAGCCTCTTTCTTATGAAGAGCTTGAAAACACAAAAAAACGAATCAGATCGGCTTTTGAATTTAATAAAGATGGGACTTTAAAATTAGCTTATCTTATGGGCTATTATGAAACCATAAACAGCTATAAATTCCTTAACAATTACATAAATAACATTCAGGAAGTTTCTCTGGACGATATTAAACGGGTAATAAATCTATATTTACAAAAGGAAAATTGCACTTCAGGTCATTTTATTCCGCATAATAAGGAAAAAATAATAACTTGTAGTGCCTCAGGAAACAAAATTATTGCCGCGCATAAGACAGTAGAAATACCCGAAGAGCAATCCTGTGAACCTGACCAGCAAATAAAACCTCAAAACAATTTATTTAAAATAAAAGAAAAAATAAGTTCTTATCCTGTTTATTTTTCAAAAAAAACAACCTCTAACGGAATAAAAGTTCTGGTTTCCGGTAATAAAACAAGCGATACGGTAAAGCTTAGCGGAACAATATTTGCAGGAAATCTTTTTGCCGGAGCCGTTAATTCTTCCTTGCCCTTTATGTGCGGCGGAATGATGAACAGGGGCACAAAAAAAAGTTCGAAGTTTGAAATTGCAGGACAAATTGAAGCAAAAGGCGCATCAGTAGGAATTAGCAACATTACAGAATCCGTTAATTTTTCCCTGTCCTGCATAAAAGAAGATTTTCCATCTATTCTTCAGCTTCTTGCGGAAATTTTGACAGAACCGGCGTTTCCTGCGGATGAATTTGAAAAAATGAAAAATTTTTATATTGCAGGAGTAAGGCAAAGAAAAAATAATTCTGATTTTCTCGCAAATATGTTTTTCAAGCGCATGATTTTCCCAAAAAATCATCCCTGGTATGCTTTTAGTCATTCTACACAGGAAAAACACATCAAAAACATTCATCTTGAAGATATAAAAGGTTTTTACAACAGCTTTTATTGCCCTAATTCCACTATTATGGCAGTAGCTGGCAATGTTGAAGCGGAAGAAGTTTTTGCCCTTATTGAAAAACATTTTCAGCACTGGCAGCCAAAAGAAATAGTTTATCCAAAAATTAATCCTGTTAAGCTTCAAAAAGAATATAAACAGCTAACTGTTCCAGTAAAAAATAAAACTGAAACAAAAATAATTTTTGGGCATTACGGAGCTCTGGCAAGAAATGACCCTAATTATCATAAAGCCTTAATAATGAACTTTATATTAGGCGGAAGCAGCGCTCTTACAAGCAGGATAGGTAAAAAGCTAAGGGAAGAATCCGGTCTTGTTTATAGTATTTCATCTTCTTTAACCGCTCTTTCAATTCCGGGAGCATGGTCTGTCCGGTTTGGCGTTGATGATAATCTTGTTGATACCGCATTAAAAGCCTTAGAAATTGAAATAAACAAATTCATTAATGATGGAATTACAGATACAGAACTTGAACAGGCAAAATCATATACAATGGGTTCATATCCCTTACGATTTGCAAATAATAACGGAATAGCAAAAACACTTTTAATAAGCGAATTTTACGGGCTGGGCGATGATTATATTGATAATTTTGCGGAAACAATAAATTCCATAACAAAAGAAGATGTTGAGCAAGCCGCAAGGCAATATTTACACCCTGAGAAGGCATCGCTTGTCCTTGTAAGAAATTCTTAAACTCATTTTAGTGTAGCTTTTTAAGCCTGTTTCTTATTGTTAAAATTACATCATGGACTGATTCGTCTATATTTTTTTCCAATAAGCATCCTGCCGCAAGCTTATGACCGCCGCCGCCAAAGAAACTTGCAATTTCGCACACGTTTATACCGTTGCTCCTGAAGCTTACTTTTGTACTTCCCTTAAGCGTTTCCTTAAAGACAAGAGCAATTTTTACCGTGTTTATCTGTCTTAATTCTTCTGCAATTCCATCAATATGATCATCAGTGGCATTTAGCTCTTCAAGAAGCTTTCTGGTTATTGTAGCATAAACTATCTGGTTATTATCAAGATATATTGCATTATCTATAGTTCTTGCATGCAATTTTAACATACCTAAAGGCTTTAATTCAAAGCATTCCTTATAAATATTAACCGGATCTGCTCCCGCTTCAAGTAATTCAGCACAAATTTTAAAAGTGGAAGGTTTTGTGTTTTCAAATTTAAATCCGCCGGTATCCGTTAATATAGCGGTATAAAGATTAATTGCAATTTCTCTGGTTAGTTTTACGTCCAAAGCCTTAATTAACTCATATAAAACTTCCCCTGTAGCTGCTGCCGAGGGCTTTATCCAGTCAACATCGGCAAAACCGCTATTACTTATATGATGATCTATATTTAATGTTTTTCTTGCGCTGTTAAATAATTCTGTAGCCTCTCCCAGCCTGTCTTTAGAAGCGCAATCAACGGTAATAGCCAGATCATAAGCCGCATGAAGAATTTTATCATTAGGTTTCTTAAGCTGTTCAATGTCAGGCAAAAATCTGTATACATCGGGGATATTGCCTGTAATAACCGCATCAACCCTTTCTATATTACCAAGTTGCTTTATCATATTTCTTAATGCAAGTGATGAGCCTATACTATCACCATCCGGCGCTACATGATGAATAATTATAACAGTTTTTGCGTTTCTGATCGTTTCCGCAACTATTTGAACATTGTTCATTATTAACTCTTTTTGAATTATACTTATATTTTAGAATTTTAACATAATCAAATTTAATCAAAAATTTATATTATTACTACAGGAGAATAATTTTGGAAATTATACTGTCATTTGTATACATATTAATAGTTCTTGCCTTAATTGTTTTTGTATGTGTAATTTTTACAAACGCTGTTGAGCATCTCGGTGAAGAATTAAACTTGTCCGAAGGAGCTGTTGGCAGTGTCCTTGCTGCCGTTGGGACAGCGCTTCCCGAAACAATAGTTCCGCTTGTTGCCATAATTGGAGCTTATATCACCGGAACAGAAATTTCCAGAGCCGAGGAAATAGGGATAGGAGCCATACTTGGCGCGCCTTTTCTCCTTGGAACACTTGCGTTTTTTGTAACAGGACTTGCTGTAGTAATCTTCACAAAATCCGGTCGAAGAACTGCTGATATGCCGGTAAACACGGTTGTTATACTAAGAGATATTCACTTTTTTATTCTTAGTTATACTATTTCCATTTTCGCTGCTTTTGTTCCTTTTAAATCCGTAAAATATATTATGGCAGGACTTTTGCTGGTGATTTATCTCATTTATGTTATACAAACTATAAGAACAGCCAGCAAAGAAAAGGAAGGCGGTCAGGAAGAGCTTGCCGCACTTTATTTTACAAAATATATAAATTTGCCTGAAAAGTATAATTTACCTTTTATTGTATTTCAATTGCTAGCTTCTGTCGGGGGTATTATTCTGCTAGCTCACGTATTTGTGCATCAAATAGGGTTTCTTGCGGAAACCTTTAAAATTAATGCACTTATCTTGAGTCTTCTTATTACACCTATTGCTACCGAGCTTCCGGAAAAATTTAACAGCGTAATATGGATAAGAGCAAAAAAAGATACACTTGCAATGGGAAACATAACAGGCGCCATGGTCTTTCAGAGCTGTATTCCGACAGCAGTCGGTCTTTCTTTGACTCCCTGGGTTTTAGGCATGGATGCTTTTGTAAACGTAGCTATGGTTTATCTTTCTGTAGGGGTGGTTTATCATAATATTATAAATAATAAAGGGATTTTAAAGCCTTCAGCCCTGTTAGCCGGCGGCATTTTTTATCTATTATTTATAATTTATGTGGTTTTCAAAATTTTCCTGCACTAAAATTTATTATTCTTGGTTGATCGCAAAATAAACGTCTTTAAGTCGTTTTTTGCTTATGTGGGTATAAAGTTGGGTGGTTGAAACATCGCAATGCCCCAGTAATTCCTGAACAACTCTTAAGTCCGCACCATTTTCAAGCAAATGGGTTGCAAAGCTGTGTCTTATTGTATGAGGAGTTATGCACTTGTTTATTACGATTCCAAGGTTTTTTACAAACATATAAACTTCCTGTCTTGAAATTCTTTCGCCTTTTTTATTTATAAACAGTGCTTCAGTTTTTTTCCCTGTTCTTCTTAACCAGAAATCTCTTTCTTTAAGGTAATTTTTAATTTTTATTTTAGCTTCTTCTCCAATAGGGACAAGTCTTTCTTTAGAGCCTTTGCCGAAGCATCTTACATAACAGCTATCCAGGTTTAAGTTTCCCATATCAAGGTTTACCAGCTCGGAAACCCTTAAACCTGCTGCATACAGCAGCTCAAGCATTGCTTTTTCATAAACCGGCATGGGTTGAGACAAAATTATCTCTATTTCAGGAAGGGAAAGCACTTTTGGAAGCCTTCTTTCCAGCTTTGGCTGTTCAATACCAAGAACCGGATCATGTTCAATTAATTCATTTGCTGTCATCCACCTGAACCAGCCCTTCAGGGATGCTATTTTTCTGGTTATACTGGTCGCAGAATAATTATTCTGCTTCATCTCCCTGATATAAGCATTTATTACAGAGCGTGAAAGTTTTTCAAAGCTATCTATGGAATTTTTTTCCAAAAAACCAATAAATAAAGTCAAATCTCTTCTGTAAGCCTGTTCAGTATTAGAAGAAAGCCCTCTTTCAACAAATAAAAATTCTATGTATTCAGAAAGGAATTCATAGAAAGCATTCACTTTCCAAGACCTATGGCTGTATATGCGGTTTCAATAACAGTTTTGGAGAGAGCTGATCTTACTCCTTGCTCTTCCATAACCATTAAGCCGGCAATAGTGCAGCCGCCAGGTGTGGACACTTCATCTTTAAGAACGGCAGGATGCTTCCCTGTCTCAAGAACCATTTTTGCAGCACCCAGACAGGTCTGTGCGGCTAATTGCAGCGCCGCCTGTTTTGTAAGACCCAATTTAACTCCGCCGTCCGCAATAGCTTCGATTATAAGATAAATAAAAGCAGGACCGCTTCCACTTATGGCTGTTACAGAATCAAATAATTTTTCAGGAACTTCAATACATCTTCCAACGCTTTTAAACAAGTCCGTAACAAGTTTCAAGTTTTCTTCGCTTACATTTCTGCCTTTGCAAACTGCTGACATCCCTTCGTTCAAAATAACGGGAGTATTTGGCATTACTCTTATTACATGGGATTTATGCCCGAGAATGTCTTCTATAAAATCCGTACTTACCCCTGCAGCTATGGAAACAATTAATTTATCAGGTGTAATAAAATCTTTTACTTCATATAATACCGGCTCAAGATTATACGGTTTCATGCTTAATACTATTATGTCAGAATTTTTTACAAGTTCCTGATTATCTTTAATAACATTTATGCCGATTTCTTTAGAAACCTTTCTTGCCCGCTCTTCAGAAATTTCAGAAGCCGTAACATTTCCCAGATTAATTTTGCCTGAATTGATTAATCCGAATATAATGGCTGAAGCCATTGTTCCTGCACCAATAAAACCTATTTTATTCATTTTGACATTTTCCGGCATGTTTTTATCTCCTACTGCTTATTCCTTATTTATATATGATTTTTAATATGATGTAAACTTTATAAATTAAAAATAATTTATAAAGTTTAAGCAGCTTTGTGTAATTTTTGTTCAATTTTTATAAAATCTGCAAACGCTTCATTTTTTTTATTTATTACTGGTGAAAGATTTTTGTTTTCTGCTGCGCTTGCGTTTTTATCATCATTTTTTTTTGCAGTGAGTTTATTGGTAATATATTTATTTAACTTCGGAACAAATACCCCAAGCGCAAGCGTAGAATAAATCAATCCTGCTGCTATGGACATATTTAACTTCCTTATTTGCTTAATCTTTTCCGCAGGGTTAATTAAGTCTTTTTCACACCTTGCATTAATTTCGGCATGGGTTACAAGGACATTTTTTTCAATCACGTGAAAAGCTTTTTTCCACCAGGGAAGATTTTCTTTGGGCTTCGCACCGTTCATAAGCTTGCCGCCGGATATATGATTACCGACAAGTTTTGAAACAAAACCGCCAATAACCAGCCAGTTAAGAAATCCCGGAATATCTCTTGTGTCTGTTTCCCTTAATTCGTGTTTGTCAGCTGAAGCAAGCATACGCCCCGCAATAATGGAAGTATAAAAAACCCTCAGCTGGTTTGTGCTTGGCCAATAATCTTTAAATTCCAGTTTATTAAGCAGTTTTTTTGAAAATATCTGTTCCTTAATAATCTTTGGATTGACAGAACCCGCAATGGAAGCAGCCGCAATAGCAAAAAGAGCCGACAAAGACAGGGCTTTTGAAACATTAAGTTTAAGTTTTGCGTTTTTATCCTGGCTTTCTTTTTCTTTTTCCTGTTTAAGTGCTTCTGGAGAAAGCGCAACAAAGGCGGCGCTTCCTGTCTTTTTCTTTGTGATGTGCCTGTTTATAAACTGCTGTGAAAATCCAAACCCTGAAATAAGAGCCAAAGTAAGGGTTGCTTTGCTATAGCTAATTGTTTTTGATTTTTTAATAGCTTCTTTGATAAAATTAAGATTCTCTACTTTTGTTAGAATCCCCTGTCCTACGCCGACTGTATCGGCAATAAGTCTTTTGGCAGTAGTTTCCAGTGTTTTTTCTTTGTCCTTAAAGGCATCCGCATGAATTTTATCTGAATCAATATCCTCTATAATCACTCTCAGATTTTCGCTTGCGCCAAGAAGATTAACGAGCCTTTTTTCAATCTCTTTTAACTTTTTACCTTTGGGTTTATCTTTTTCGTAAACAATATCTGCCAGGTCTTGCGCTATTTTTGACAAACTATCGCTTTCTTTCCCTTTTGCTTTAGCTTTTACAACTGCTTCTTCTGACACTTTAGTCAAATGTTTCCAGTTTTCACCGTCAAGACCGCCTGTTCTTTTGAGGACATGCTCAATATAGTCTTTAAGAACTTCTTTTTTCGGGGCATCGCCGGTTTTTTTCCAATAATTCCCGCCTTTAAATTCATTATGCGCGTCATTTGTCTTAACCCAGGCGTTTTTTAGCATTTCCAGCGTTGTACTGTCAGCATAAAGTTGTGTAGCTATATTAAATCTTTTGTCATAAGCTTTTCCCATCATAAAACCAAGCCCTGCCGCCAAAAACCCGGGCGCAATGCACTCTGTAAAGGCTGCCAAGACCTCTCTTCTTGCTGTTTCCTTACCCGTATCTTCGTTACGATTATAATCTATATAGACTCTGGGAATAACCATAGAAACAGCGTCAACTGCCGTATATTCGACAATTTTATTGGTCTGGATAGGCGTAAAAATATAATTGGTCGCAAAATTGCCCAATTTATCAAATCCTGTAAATGAAACCTGCCTTGAATCCATTTTTGTCCCTGTAATATAGCTCGTCCTGAAACATAAAGGCGGTTTTTGCAAATTTCCATGCAAAAAGCGGCTCTATATAATATTAAAAACAACAAACAGGCAAAAATTGCCTGTAAATTTAAATTTTTTAAAAAACTGTTGATGGCAATTTCTATTCTGTTTCTGCTATTCTTTGCAAAACATATGGCTTGACAGTATCAATAAATGTTTTTGCTGCTTCAATATCCCCTGAAACTCTTTCTCTTGTCAATTTGT
>DYOT01000201.1 GCA_020720345.1 Candidatus Caenarcanum sp. | reverse complement strand
CGGATTTTATCGAAAACAGCACCTCCTTCTTTTCCTGACATTTAGTCAGAAAAAGTGGAGTCCTTCGCTTCGCATACCGATTTTACAAAAATCATTTTATTTAACGGTTATTTATTGGAATCGGTATAACTGTTGTAACTTTATGTAACAACTTTTAAAAATTTAGCAATAAATCCACTACGTTTGTTTTTATTTATATAGGTAACATTAGCCCTGTTTAAAATAGTCAACGTGTGTGCTGTGGAGGATACAGATCATGTCATTAATTAATCCGATTAGCCCTATTGGACCAAGATCGTCGCGGCTTCCCGAGAGTACTGGGGTATTAGGCTTTACGCCCCCAGCCGTATTAACTGCATCAATATTCAACAGTCCTGGAGTATCCAGAGGCGGCTCAGAAACTACAGGTGTGAACTCATTTAGCGGTTCATCCTCACCTTCCTGTGCTTCTTCGTCAGGATCAGGCGGTTGTAGTTTTAGTGCAGTTGCATAAATTCAAAATTTTTTGAATTTATTTATATGGAGAAATAACTTATATGCGGGACAAAATTAACAAAAGCCTGGCTGTTTTTGGAATTGTTCTGATTGTCGCAATGTTTGCAAATATTGCAAGTTTTATAGGCAGTCAAAACAGTCCAAATATTGAATCACATGTGATTTCAGCATTTGTCGGTTAAATAGCAATTATTAAATTACAAAAGAAATAACCTGTTTTGAAAAAAACAGGTTATTTCTTTATATTAATCCTCGTCGTCATCATCTTCTTCTATAAAGTCTTCATCCTCGTCAGAAAACTTATAATCATAAGTATTATGCAATTTTTCATTTATTAATTCTGCAATATTTCTGGCAATTTTGCTTTGCATTTCTTCGGGGCAGTTTTCCAACATCTGAACAGCAGTCTTGATAGTAAGATCAATATCATACCAGCGTTCGCTTCCTTTTTCGCAGCGACCTTCTTCTATGCCTGACAGGATATCTTCAATAGTATTGAAGGCGCTGGAGTCTATATTGTGTTCGATAATAACTTTTATAAGATTCAAAGCTACCTGAATCTGAAACCTGTCATCCGAGGTTTCCAGAATTCTCATTGCCTTTGAAAGAATAGGGTCTCTATCGTACCATCTTCTGTTGTTCATAATTCCCTTTATTAATTTAATTTATGTCATTTAATTTTATCATTTTTGTGGCTATAAAGAAATAATAAAATTAAAAACTGTCACCTGTGCTGTCAATTGCTACAGTTACAGGAAAATCTTCTATTTTCATTCGATAAATTGCTTCTGCTCCGAGTTCAGGATATGCAACTACTTCTGCTTCTTTGATTTTGCTGGAAAGAAGGCATGCAATTCCGCCTGTTGTAACAAAGTAAACCCCTTCATTTTTTTTAATTGATTCGGTTACTTCATTATTTCTCTTTCCTTTGCCAATAGAACCCAGAAGCCCCATGTCCATTAATGTAGGAGTAAATTTGTCCATTCTGAAAGCCGTAGTTGGTCCGGCCGGACCTATAATTTCGTTTTCCGCAGGCGGGCATGGTCCAGCATAATAAATTATTTTATTTTTTATATTTATAGGGAGTTCCTGACCGTTTTTAATAGTTTCAATGATTTTCTGGTGAGCGGCATCTCTTGCAGTGTATATATAGCCGCTTAAGGAAATCCTGTCTCCTTTTTTCAGGTTTTTTATAGCATTTATATCTTCTACGTTTATGTTTTTCAGGTTTTCTTGAATGGATGAAATTTCACCAAATTCGTAGTCAGGCTGGAATTTGTATTTAACCTGATCCTCAAAAACTTCTACATAAGCGTATCGTGAGGCATGACAACTGAAATTTATAGCAACGGGAAGGGCAGCTATATGAGTCGGGTAACTTAAAATATTTACCCCGAATACTGTTGTATCTCCACCAAAGCCGCTTGCGCCTATTTTAAGCTCATTAGACCTTCTTAAAATTTCCAGTTCCATTCTGGAAACTTTATCGTCTGATAGTGCAAGTTCTTCTTCCGATCTTACAGGCTCTAAAAGGGCTTTTTTAGACAAAAATGAAGCATAATCCATAGTTCCGCCTATTCCAATCCCTAGTCTTACAGGAGGACAGGAATTTCTTGCAGAATTTCTGACTGCTTCCACAGCCGAGTTTATAATTTCAGCAGCGCCTGCAAAAGGCTTGAGCATCATTGTAACGCCTGCGTTTTCGCTGCCGCAGCCTTTAATTACAAGGGAAAGCCTGATAGTATTTCCGGGAATAATTTTTGTGTGAATAACAGCAGGAGCGTTTGTATTTGTATTTGTTCTTTCAAATATTGGATCCTGTACTATAGAATATCTGAATTTATTTCTGGTATAAGCTTTTTCAACCCCAAGATTAATTGCATCTTCAAAATCGCATCCTTGCAGTCGCACATCCTGTCCGATTTCCGCAAAAACAACTACAAATCCTGTATCCTGACAGATAGGTCGTTTTGTTCTCGAGGCAATTTTCATATTTTCAAGTATTTGCCAGAGGACATTTTTGGATTCCATATAACTTTCTTTTAAATAAGCGGCATAAAGCTGGTTGTACACATCTTGTGAGACATATAAATTAGCATGTTTGCATAATTTTGATATTATTTCGGTTATATCTTCAGTTTTTATTGTGCTGATTGTGCTTTTCATTTGTATCCTGGACATGCTCTTAAACTTTCAGTTTTTATTTTTTCAAAAAGGTCTAATTATA
>DYOT01000200.1 GCA_020720345.1 Candidatus Caenarcanum sp. | reverse complement strand
TAATAAAGTAATATCTCTTAAAACGTCATGCTGAACTTGTTTCAGCATCTTTCCTGTTTTCGCTTGTAGTCTATCATTTTAAGTTGGATAGACCCTGAAACGAGTTCAGGGTGACAGTGTTCATTTAAAAAAATAAAGCCTGATTAATTTTCATAATCAGGTCTAGGATGAGTTGAAAGGAGTTTTTTATAAACCAAAGTTTCTTGGTTTCTTTCCTACTAAGATAAAAACTCCTCAAGGAAAAAATTGCCAAAATTTCCAGAAATGTTAAGAAATATTAAATTTAATTTAATTTAAATTTCTGAAATTTCGATGTTTAAAATTTTTGCCAGATAAACCAAAAGCGATTTTGTCCCTTTTGACGAAGTAAAGAGCCTTTCAATGTTTATTCTGTCTATCCATATACCCCCGCAGAAAGAACATTTATTAATAATTATTCCTGATTCATCAAGCTCGATAGTTTCCATAGTAACTTTGTCATTTGGACATTGAAGAGGTGCAGACTTAAAACTCATTTTATTCTTACCCTTTATTTTTAAAAACAATCTACACTAAACATTATATATTTAGCTAAATAGTATTAAATCCGACTTTAATCCTATGTTATAATCATAAAATATTAGAGAAAGTTAAAGGTTGCTTTGCATTGAACTTTCAGTATTCAGCTGAACAAGAATCTTTTGATGTTCAAACTTGGCTAAAAAAATTTAATAGTACCGAAGATCCCAAGGTAAAAAAACAGTTAAAAAATATAATTATTCTTTATTATTTACCTCTGGTTAAAAAAATAGCTTATGGTTTGGCAAGAAGAAACACCGACCCGATTGAAGACATAATTCAGGTCGGCAATGTTGGTTTGATAAAGGCTGTTGATCAGTTTAATGATAACTATGGAGCCAGTTTTAAAACTTATGCCACTTATCTTATAACAGGGGAAATCAGGCATTATCTTCGAGATAAAAGCGCAATGATAAGAGCACCAAGAGAATTACAAGAATTATGCGTCAGGATGAATAATATTGTTGAAAGATTAAAAATAAAATTAGAAAGACCTCCGACAGAGCTTGAAATTGCAGAAGAGCTTCAGATGCCTTTGAATAGAATTAATGAAGTATTTGAGGCAGATAGAAGAAAGCAGCTTCTTTCTCTGGATCAGCTTGTATTTAACAGTTCAGATTCTGAACAGCATTTTGTTGACAGGCTTGTAGATGATAAATATCTTCATTTTCAGGCTCTTCAGGAAGAAAGAATAATGCTGTTTGACGCAGTGGGTTTGCTTCCCGATCATTTAAAAGAAATAATCAGATTAAGCTTTTTTGAAGACTTAAATCAGAGCGAAATTGCAAAAAAAGTAGGTATTTCACAGATGCAGGTCAGCAGGAGAATAAAAAAAGCAACCACAGAGCTTTTTAAAATAATTAGCTCAGTAAGAGAGCCGGTGCAGGAAACATAATATGGAATCTTTAACAATCATACAAAAAATATTTCTAAGCTTATTTACAGGACTAATAGGGCTTGCTATAGGAAGTTTTCTTAATGTTGTCGCATTAAGGCTTCTTTCAAAAGAAGATTTTGTACAGGGTCGTTCTAAATGCCCTAAATGTGAGCATTTAATTGCATGGTATGATAATATTCCGGTGATAAGCTATATTTTACTTGGCGGAAAATGCAGAAAATGCAATGAAAGAATTAGTATTCAGTATCCTGTAGTTGAAATTATAACCGCTGTTCTTTTTGTGGTTTTAGTCGGCACGTTTGGAATTTCATTAAAAACATTATTTCTTATTTTCCTCACCTGTAACCTTATAGTAATAACAATTACAGATATTAGGGAAAAATATATTTTTGATATTAATTCGATTCCTATAATTCCAATCGGTCTTGCGTATAACTTTTTTAATATCGGGCAAAATTCGGCAATTACGGTAAATATTTTTGGAATAAGTTTTAATGATGTTTTTATATCTGCTGTTATTGCTGCAATAGCAGGAGCAGTTTTTTTTGAAGTATTTTCAAGAATCGGTTTGCTTCTTGCGGGAGAATACGCATTTGGAACAGGTGATAGTATTCTGGCAGCAGCTTTAGGGGCGTGGTTCGGCTGGAAACTTTTGATTATTATATTGATTTTGAGTTTTATTTCACAAATATTTGTAGGTGTTCCCGCAGTTGTTTATAGCATGCACAAGGATAAAGATTATAAATCTATCTGGGCTATGGGAACATTGCTTTTTTCAATGGTATTTACCTTTCTTGGAAGATATTTCACTGCTAAAGAAGAGCCTTTTATTGCGTTAGCAATGATTCTTCTGTCATTTGTAATAGCGGGAATTTCTATATATTTTATTTTAAAGCGTGCAAGAGAAAGACAAAGTTATACATTCCTGCCGTTTGGACCATCTATGGTCTTGGGTGCTTTTATAGTAATGTTTTTCGGTGCAAACTTTATAGGCTATTTCCATTAAAAATAATTTATACTGCCCTCAAATTAAATTTCGGATTTTTTAAAAATTCAATCTAAATTTACACATAAAAAAAACAGTGGTTAAACTGTCTTTTTTTCCTCCAAAAATATAAATCTAGTAGCGCCTCATGATGCTTATGTGTTGTGTTTTGTGTGATGTTTTATTCTTTCTATACTAATATAAAAACAATTAGTTATGGGAAATTGCTAAAATATGTTTTTTTCTTTAATTTAAAGGCTTTACAGGTTAACATTTGTTAACAAT
>DYOT01000199.1 GCA_020720345.1 Candidatus Caenarcanum sp. | reverse complement strand
AACAACTCTATCTTAATCTAAAATAAAGCATCTTTCTAATTCAAAAATGTGTTTATACTAAAATGAGTTTGGTTTTCGGAAAACCGGCACTCCTGCTTCGCATACTGCCTTTATAAAATTCAAGAAAAATCCTAAATTTAATTTTGAGGCAGTATACATTAATATTTGTTAAATTTTGTTAAATTTTACAGACTTTAGTCTTGCAAATTTCAAAAAATACCTAATAATACCCTATATAAGATTTATATCTGTTTTCGATCTGAATTGTACAGACCTGGCAAAATAAACCTATCGGAAACAGAAATCAGACATGAAACGAGTCACTATTATAAAATAGCAAAGAAATACCAGAGGTTAGACTTTTTTATGAATTCCAGTTATTTTATTGGAAATTCTGATAGTTTTGAAGTGCGAGACAATTATCGTGATGTCTGGCAGGATATTTTGCTTTATGCTACAAACATTAACGGTAACTGGCTATTTTCAAGGCAGGTTTTTTATGAAAACATGGTGCCTACAGCGGAAAACAACCCTGCGAAGTTTGCCCGTTGGATAAACGAACTTGTTAAAACTTCGGGTGTAAAAATAAAATCCAGAGCCGGATTTATTAAATCCCTTAATTACCTCAGAAAAATTAAACGAAGCAATAGAGATAACGTTAAAAAAGCTCTTTTTGACTTACTGGAAGCAGGGCTAGACCAGCCTTTATATGCCTTAAGAGCGCTTAAGAAAAGCATATAATACGGATTTTATTTATGTGCTAATTTAGATTAAAAGCTGCAAACTGTTGTTAATTGTTCTGCTTTTATAGCTTCTGTAATTGCAGGCACAATTTCAAACACATCACCGACAATTCCGTATGTTGCAACTCCAAAAATAGGAGCTTCAGAGTCTTTATTTATTGCGATAATTATATCACTACTTGACATACCGGCTAAATGCTGAATAGCTCCTGAAATTCCGCAGGCAATGTAAACTTTCGGGCAAACTGTTTTTCCTGTTTGTCCAACCTGATCGGAATGACTTCTCCAACCTGCATCAACACAGGCACGGCTTGCACCTACTGCACCTCCGAGAGATCTAGCAAGATCTTCAAGGATTTTAAAGCCTTCAGCAGACTTCATACCGCGTCCGCCTGCTATAATGATGTCAGCTTCTTCAATTTTCTGTACATTGTTCTGGCATACACCAGTACATTCAAGCAATTTTGTTTTTATTCTTGAAATATCAAGATTAACATTAATTTGTTCAACTTCTGCGTTATTTGTAGAATTCATTTCAGGTTTTGGTAATACTTTTGGTCTTATAGTAGCCATTTGCGGTCTTGTAACTTTACATAAAATCGTAGCCATAAGGTTCCCGCCAAAAGTTGGTCTGGTCGCGGCAAACAAACCCTGTTCATTAATGTTTAAAGACGTACAATCTGCTGTTAAACCTGTTCTTAATCTTGCAGCTACTCTTGGAGCAAAATCTCTGCCTGTTGTTGTAGCGCCTACGAGAATTATAGATGGTTTTTTCTGTTCAATAGCTTGTGAAACAGCATCAGTATAAAGTTCTGTAGAATACTGTCCAAGACTTGCATCTTTAATAAGATAGATTTTATCACTTCCTGCTTCGGAAATTGTTCTTATTGAATCCTCAATATTTTCGTTTCCTGTCATAAGGAGAGTTCCGACTTCTTCCCCGCCTAATTGGGAGGAAAGTTCTTTAGCAGCATTAATAAGTTCTAAAGTAACACCTATTATTTTATTATTTGAATCTGTTTCTGCTATTACCCAGATACCTTTATGTTCACTCATTTATGTTATTTCTCCATTTTTTAAAATTAAACAAGTACTTTATCGTTTTTAAGTTTTTCAAGGAGAAGTTTTGCGGCTTCTTTTGCATCGGAAGCACTTATCATTTCTCCAGATTGCCTTTGTTCCGGTCTGAAAGCTTTTGATACAAATGTTGGAGAACCTTTTATTCCAACATCTTCAGGATTAAGCCCTAAATCTTCCATTCCATATTCAGCTATAGGAGTTCTATTAGCTTTCATTGTGCCTTTAATTGAAGGCATTCTTGGTTCATAATCACATTTTAACATACATACAAGACCCGGAAGCTGCATTTCAAACCTTTGTATTCCGTCTTCAACTTCACGTTTTACAATGGCAGTATTTCCGCTGATAGATTCAATTTCTTTTGAATATGTT
The DNA here is from genome assembly GCA_020720345.1 of Candidatus Caenarcanum sp. GTDB lineage: Bacteria > Cyanobacteriota > Vampirovibrionia > Gastranaerophilales > UBA9971 > DYOT01. The sequence goes on along the minus strand of DYOT01000199.1, from coordinate 553 downwards.
ATTTGTGGAATATTAAGCTGTTCAGCAATTCCAGGACCAGTTTGGGCAGTATCACCGTCAATAGCAAACTGTCCGCAAATAATCAGGTCAAAATCAGTAATTTTTTCTCTTATGGCTGTTGCAAGTGTATAACTTGTAGCCCAGGTATCTGCTCCGGAAAATTTCTTGTCTGAAATAAGCATAGCTTCATCAGCACCCATTGCTATTGCTCTTTTAAGAACGTCTTTTGCCTGAGGAGGACCCATTGTTATTACTGTTATTGTAGAATCAGGGTTTGCCTCTTTAACCCTGATAGCCGTTTCCACGGCATATTCATCAAAAGGATTTATGATGCTTTCCACACCTTCTCTTATCATGGTGTTATTTTCTGTCCACCTGATGTCAGAAGTGTCAGGCACCTGTTTTACACAAACTACAATTTTCATCGACAGATTTTTCCTCTTAAGTTTATTTATTCAAAAAAACTATACAATAAATATAAACTTAAGACAACGTGTGGAAGTTATTGCCTAATTTTTTTTATACTTCTTATTTAAAACACTGTATTTATCAT
>DYOT01000198.1 GCA_020720345.1 Candidatus Caenarcanum sp. | reverse complement strand
TATTTCCTTTTCCATCAGGCTCATATGATTTTTCTTTTTCAATAAGAGCGCATTCAATAACTTCACTGAAATTTTCAACAAAATTAAAATTTAATTTATCTTTTAAATAATCCGGAAATTCATTTAAATCTTTTTCATTAACTTTTGGAATTATTAAATTTGTAATGCCGCTTCTTAAGGCTGCAATGCATTTTTCCTTAAGCCCACCAATCGGCAAAATCCTGCCTCTTAATGTAATTTCTCCTGTCATTGCTAAGTCTGATCTTACAGGGCGTTTTGTAAATGCGCTAATCATAGCAAGTGTAATACCTATACCTGCGCTTGGTCCGTCTTTTGGAGTCGCACCGTCAGGCGCATGAATATGCACGTCATATTTTTCCTGAAGGTCGGAAGGCAAGTTAAGTTTGTCATAGTTGCTTCTTATATATCCAAAAGCAGTTTCAGCAGATTCTTTCATGATTTCCCCAAGCCGACCTGTTAAATTTAATTTTCCTTTTCCTGGCATAATACTTGCTTCAATTTCAAGAAGTTCCCCTCCTGCTTCAGTCCATGCAAGACCGTGAACAAGCCCAATCTGAGGTTCTTTTTCTGCTATTTGCCTTATGTATTTATAAACACCAAGATAATCTGTAATATTTTCAGGAGTCAAAATAATATTCACATCAGGATTTTTGACTATATCAACAGCAACTTTGCGGCAGGATTTCGCTATATTTCTTTCAAGCTCTCTAACTCCTGCTTCCCGTGTATATTTATTTATTATTTCCCTTAAAGCTCTCTCTGTTATTTGAAATTTATTTTCTTTTATTCCGTTCACCTTAAACTGTCTTGGAATAAGATATTTATTGGCTATATTTATTTTTTCCTCTTCCGTATAACCGGGAAGTTCAATTATTTCCAGCCTGTCTTTTAAAGGCTTATATAATGCATCAACCATATTGGCTGTGGTTATAAAGAAAACTTCCGATAAATCAAACTCCATATCAATATAATGATCCGTATAATGAGAATTTTGCACGGGGTCTAACACTTCCAGCATGGCGGCTGTTGGGTCTCCCATATGGCTGGGAAGCATCTTTTCAATTTCATCAAGCAGTATGACAGGGTTTTTTGTGCCTGCATTCTGGACAGCCCTGATTATTCTTCCCGGCATTGAGCCTATATAAGTTCTTCTATGACCTCTTATTTCCGATTCGTCATTAATCCCGCCGAGGCTAACCTGCGCAAATTTCCTGTTAAGCGTTCTGGCGATGGATCTTGCAAGAGAAGTTTTTCCGACACCTGGAGGTCCTGCAAAACATATTATCGTAGATTGAGGCTCTTTAGAGAGTTTTTTCACCGCAAGAAATTCCAGAATTCTTTCTTTTGCGTCTTTAAGTCCATAATGGTCTTCATCAAGTATTTTTTGCGCCTTTTTAATATTAAGCGTGTCCCTGGAATAAACAGACCATGGCAAATCCAGCACAGTTTCTACGTAATTTCGTATAACTGAAGTTTCCGCAGAAAAAAAAGAAGATTTTTCAAGTTTTCGTATTTCTTTAATAAGCAGCGTTTTTACTTTTTCAGGAACTTTTGCCGCTTCCACCCTTTGAAGAAGTTCATCAGATTCATCAAGTCCTTCGCCAGATCCTAATTCTTCTTTGATTGCCCGTAATTTTTCCCTCAAAAGAAATTCTTTCTGGGTTTTTCCCAGTTTGAATTTTACTTTTTCCTGAATGGATTCTTCTATATCGAATAATTCTATTTCCTTGGAAAGAACTCTGCTTACTTCTTCGAGGCGGTTATAAATATTAGAAATCTCAAGAATTTTTTGCTTTTCTGCCAGCCCTACTGACAAATAAGTAATAATTGTATCCGCAAGCTTTCCCGCTTCTTTAATTTCGGCAAGCGTAATAAAACTTTCCGCATTTATTTTTGTTGTTTTTGTTATGTATTCTTTAAATTTATCAACGGTTAAATTTGTTAAGGCTTTAGTATTCTCATCATCAACTATTATATCTTCCTGAACCTCATATTTTGCCTTATAAAAATCATCTTCCTTAATTATTTCTGTAACAATCACTCTGCTAATCCCGTCAGCAAGGGCTTTTATTGTGCCATCAGGAAACTTAAGTATCTGTATAATCTTAACAAGCACACCCACTTGATAAAAATCTTTTATTTCCGGGTCTTCCAACGTAGAATCCTTTTGTGCAAGCAAAATCAAATTATGTTCTTCTGTTAAAATGGCATTTTCTACTGCAATTACTGATAATTTTCTTGATATAAAGACAGGCGCCATCATTTGAGGATATATCACTATATCTCTCATTGGTACTATAGGAATATAAGTATCTTTTTTATCTGTATCAGCCATGATTGTTACCATGTTGAATTTTTAACCAAACGGCTTCTTAAAAATTTACTTTTTTATAATAAACACAATAACAAAATTTTACAATTCTACATAAGCGGATTGCATTTTGTAAAAAACTATTCATATATTCGCACTTATGGCATTTTTTCAGAATGTGTTTTGTTAAAACCTGCAAAGCCAACAAGTTGCCTTTTCGGTTTTATCGCACACCCGCTTCGCACGAAGCCTTAGATTATTGTTATTATACTGCCCACAAATTAAATTTCGGATTTTTTTAAAATTGTGCAAGGGCAGTATGCGAAGCAGGAGTGATGGTTTCGCGGAAAATACGGCTTTGCCGTTTTTCCGAAAACCAAACTCATTTTAGTATATATTCAATGTTAAATTTTTAACCGA
>DYOT01000197.1 GCA_020720345.1 Candidatus Caenarcanum sp. | reverse complement strand
TATAAGAAGAAATCTGGAATCTATTTTCAACAAATAAAATCAAATTAAAAACAGAATATTGCTTTTTATTTGATACAATATCTGTTATGAAAAAACAAAAAATAGCAATTATAGGCGGTGGACCTGCAGGATTTATTGCTGCTCTAAGTGCGTATGAAAATTTTTGCAATAAAAATAATCTGCAAATTGACATTTTTGAGCAGTCTGTTCCGCTGAAAACAATTTTATATACCGGAAACGGAAGATGTAATCTTTCTAACAATATTTCAGACTTTAAAGAACTTGCTTCCCACTACCCCAGAGGAGAAAAGTTTTTATATTCAGTTTTTTCGAAATTTGGGGTAAAAGAAACTCTTGAATTGTTTAATTCAAGAGGAGTAAAGACTTATAGCCAAAAAGACAACAGAATTTTCCCAGTTACCGATAAAGCGGCTACTATAAGAGAGTTTTTTATAACGCAGACCTTAAAATATAATATAACTATCATAAAATCCAGTGTGGCTGAGATAGTAACATCTAAAAATAAATTTATAGTCGCTACAGCATCAGGCTCTGACGAATATGACGCTGTAATAATTTCCACAGGAGGAAACCGCAGCAAGTCAAATAACGGCTATAAATTTGCAAAAAAGCTAGGGCATAGCGTTACAGAATTAAGACCTTCTTTAACATCAATGACAACTGCCGAAAAGTGGACAAAAGAACTGGCAGGCGTATCCGTAAAAAAATCACGGGTTCAGGGCGTCTTTAACGGGAAAAAAATAAGTGATTGCCTGGGCGATTTTGTATTTACCCATAAAGGACTTTCAGGACCGATTATTTTTGATACGTCCTCGTATTGTGCTTTTCTTGATTATTCTTCTGAAAATCCGCTGCTCTTAAAAATAAACTTTCTGCCTGATATTAGCCACGAAGAACTTGAATTTGAACCGGACAAGTCAATTTCAAACGGTCTAAAAAAATATATTCCAAAGTCCTTAGCGGTTAATTTGCTAAATCTTAACAATATTAACCCTGATAAAAAATATTCCTCCCTGAATGAGAAAGAAAAGAAATTAATAGGAAAATTTCTCTTTGAAACAGAAATAAAAGTTATTTCGCCTGCCAATGACGGGGAAATAGTTACAGCAGGGGGAATTGAGCTGAAAGAGGTTAATTCCTCTTCAATGGAGTCAAAAATAGTTAAAAATTTGTTTTTTTGCGGGGAAATACTTAATATTGACGGGTTGACAGGCGGGTTTAACCTTCAAATGTGCTGGTCAACCGGGCACATTGCAGGTTTAAATGCTGCTAAATCTTTGTGTAAAGATTAAATCCCTATATCAGCATATATTTTTCCAGCGCTGTTTATTTCTTTATAAAGCTCTTCGGTTGTTATAAAACTTTTGAAAACTGATAAATATCTTAAATAAGCCATTTCATTAACGGGTTTAAGGTAATCAAGGACTTTTTCTCCAATATAACCGCTTGTTATTTCTTTTTTGCCGGGAAGAAATATGTCAAATTCAATCCTTACAGCTATTTCAAGAATATTTTCATGCTCTACCTTGCACTTCATGCAAGCGCCTGTAATACTTTTAATAAGTTTTTCTCTTGAATATTCTTCTTTGGTTTTATTTCTCTTAATAACCATTACAGGAGCAACTTCAACTCTTTCGTAAGTTGTAAATCTTTGCTGGCAGTTTTCGCATTCCCTTCTTCGTCTTACGCAAGCCTTTTCTGGCGACATGCGCGATTCAAGAACTCTGGTATCTTCATAACTACAAAAAGGACAAATCATTTTTAACCCTATATAAGCTTAATGAATCTGATTTAATAACACTCAAAATGTTAATTTAATAATATTACCAAATAATATCACATATTATTCACTGCATGGCTAATTTATTAAGTATCTTTACTAACTTTATTTTTTCTACAAACCATATAAAAACCAATTACGCCTATTAAAAATAAAATAATGCTTATAAATTGAGCAATGTGCATGCCAAAAATAAAATAAATGTTATCCAGCCTGAAGCCTTCAATTATAAACCTTCCCATAGAATATAAACTAAAATATGCAAAAGTTATAGAACCGGCGTTTTTCCGGAAATATCTTCTTACAAAGAAGATTAATATTGCAAAAACGCCAAGGTTCCATATAAATTCGTATAAAAACGTGGGATGAAAAAATTCATAATTTATAAACTCTACAGGTCTGTTTTCAAGGGGAATATAAACTTTCCAGGGTAAGTTTGTCGGATAGCCGAATGCTTCGGAATTGAAGAAATTCCCCCATCTTCCTATAGCTTGCGCAAATATCAAGCCGTAGGCAAAAAGGTCTGTATATCTGAGAAGCGATAAATTATGGCGTTTAGTGTAAAAATACAGTATTAAAATGCCTCCAATAACCGCACCATGTATTGAAAGCCCGCCTCTCCAAGTCATAAAAGCTTCAAGAGGATATTTTAAGTAATAATTCCAATTAAAAATTACATAATAAAACCTTGCAAAAACAACTCCCCCGATAAGCAAAAGGGTTGAAAGATCAATTATATGCTCAGCAGTTTTGTCATCAGGATAATCTTTTTTCGCAATTTTAAGGGTTATAAAAAGTCCGACAAGAAAGGCAACCGCAATAATTATGCCATACCAGTATATTGTCAGCGGTCCTACATGAAATGCTACGCTGCCTGGAGATTTCAACATAAAGTTAAGTATATTCTTAAACAAAAAAAAGCGGGAAACGAGATTCGAACTCGCGACCCCTTCCTTGGCAAGGAAGTGCTCTACCACTGAGCTATTCCCGCAT
>DYOT01000196.1 GCA_020720345.1 Candidatus Caenarcanum sp. | reverse complement strand
GCATTGATTCATTAATTTCGCTATGTCATCCTGAGCAAAGCAGGGAACACGCTTTTTTGATTGAGTATCAAAAAAGAAGGGGGAGATCTGTCCATCAGAATATTAAAGCTTAAATCCCAAAATGGACAGATTCTTCGGGCTAAAGCCCTCAGAATGACAACCCATCATAACTAATGAATCAAAACACTAGCGTCATTTTAATTGAAGCATGTCCTAATTGCTGTTCCCTTCTGGCACAGGGTGGGCATATAGTTTTCCGTAATATACTGCCTCAAAATTAAATTTAGGATTTTTCTTGAATTTTATAAAGGCAGTATGCGAAGCAGGAGTGCCGGTTTTCCGAAAACCAAACTCATTTTAGTATATTTGCGCAAAAAGTTTTTATTCTATACAAAAAGCAGGAGAATTTTATTTCTCCTGCTTTGAATGCAGTATTTTGCATAGCCTAGTGGTAAGTATTCTAATGTACGTATCCCTTTTCAACCTTATGCTGCTGACCGCTAAGTGCAAGATGGGTAATAGCTGCCAGTCCTACAAGGGAATAAACAAGTCTGGATAATGTGGACATATCCCCGAACAAAGTTGCCACGAGATCTGTTCCGAAGAATCCGATAAACCCCCAGTTCAGCGCTCCTATAATAATTAGAAAATAAGTAAGATTATATAAATATCTCATAAGCTAAAACCTCCTCTATAGGGTTATTAACATAATATAAGTTTTTAGCTTAAATTTAAACAGTATAAGTATTTATTTTATAGAATTTAAATAAGCTAAAATGCTTAATATAAAACTGTTAGTATTCATTTTCTTTATATAATCTTTAGTTGTAAAATATAATTCTTTTGATATTCTTTCCTTATAAAAGTAAAAGAGGTAATAAAAAAGTGTGCGGAATAGTAGGTTATGTTGGCAGTGAGCCTTTAATTTCATATTTATTAAGCGGTCTTAGCAAGCTTGAATACAGGGGATACGATTCAGCTGGAGTTGCCGTTCATACCGGAGATTCAATAAAAATATTTAAAGCTCAGGGTAAACTTGATAACCTGAAAAATATTTTGAGGGATAAGTGCGAAGCGGGAGTTAAAACCCTAAGCGGCGACGCGCAGGGGGCGGCGATGCAGGGGTTCAACTCATTCAAAACAAGTGAAGAAAAAGCAAAAATAGGAATCGGGCATATCAGGTGGGCAACTCACGGAATCCCTAACGAAATTAACGCACATCCTCATGTGAGCCCTGAAAGCAAAGTTGCGCTTGTTCACAACGGAATTATAGAAAATTATAAAGAAATAAAAGAAGAGCTTATCGCAAAAGGTTTTGAATTTAAGTCCCAGACAGATACAGAAGTTATAGCGCATCTGGTAGAAGATTGCCTAAGAAATACAAATAATTTCGGGCAGGCTTTAAGGTGCGCTCTTAAAAAACTTGATGGGGCTTATGCTCTGGGCGTAATTTTCATGGATGATCCTGATACGCTTTATGCTGCAAAAAAAAGCGCCCCACTGATTATTGGTTTAAGTGATAAAGGAAACTATATTGCAAGCGATATCCCCGCTATTCTTGAGTATACAAAAAAAGTAATTTATCTTGACGACTTTGAAATTGCTGAAATTAAGGAAAATTCAGTAAAAATTTTCGATATAGAAGGAAATAAGATTGATAAAAAATATGAAATAGTTCCCTGGGAACCGGTTTCTGTAAACAAAATGGGTTATAAGCACTTTATGCTTAAGGAAATTCATGAGCAGCCGGATGTTATAAGACAGACTTTGTTCAACAGGTTAATATGTTCGTCAGAACCTATAAAACTGGACGAAGTTAAACTTACGGCAGAAAACCTGAAAAACCTGGACAGAATACAGATTATTGCCTGTGGAACTTCTCTTCATGCGGCTCTCATTGGTAAATACCTTATAGAAGAATTTATAGGAATTCCTGTTGAAGTCGAGGCTTCCAGCGAATATATTTATAAAAGAGTTATTTCAAACTCTAATTCGCTTACTATAGGGGTTTCTCAGTCTGGAGAAACAGCGGATACAATTACTGCAATAAAACTAGCTAAAGAAAAAGGCTCCCATGTTCTTGTGGTAACTAACAGACCTGATTCAACAATGGCAAGACTGGCTGACAGTCTGCTGCCTATAAACGCAGGATTTGAAGTTAGCGTTGCGGCAACAAAATCCTATACTGCACAGGTTCTGGCTTTTTATCTTCTGGCTTTGAAACTCGCTGAAGTTAACGGCAGTCTCCCTTCGGAAAAGCTTGAAGAATATAAAAAACAGCTTCTTCAGCTTCCGCAGAAAGTTGAAATGATATTAAACAATAAAAAAGAAATACATGCCTGTGCGATAAAGTTTCATAACGCAAAAAATTTCATTTTCGTAGCCAGAGGAATCAATTATCCTGTAGCGCTTGAAGGCGCTTTAAAGCTTAAAGAAATCAGCTATATTAATGCAACTGGCTATCCGGCAGGCGAATTAAAGCACGGACCAATTGCAATGCTTGATGAAACAATGCCGGTTGTATCTATACTTACGCCCGGTAAGGTTTACGAAAAGGTTTTGTCAAACAGCGAGGAGTCAAAAGCCAGAGAAGCACGCATGATTGCAATAACTTCAGTTAATGACAGCAAACTTGATTCAATTTTTGAATATATAATTAAAATTCCTCAGACTGATGAGCTATTTTCGCCAATTTTAACGACTATTCCATTGCAATTACTGGCTTATTATATTGCGGAATTTTTAGGCAAAGACGTAGACCAGCCTAGAAATCTCGCCAAATCCGTTACTGTTGAGTAATTTA
>DYOT01000195.1 GCA_020720345.1 Candidatus Caenarcanum sp. | reverse complement strand
CTTTCAATATATTTTTCGAGATTATCTTCCATTGTCCAGATGCCGCAGGGGCAGACACCGGCGCAAATTCCGCAGCCAATGCATTTATCGGGATTGCTTACATATTCAAATGAGCCATCCTGATTAGAAACCCTTGTAATTGCCTGCTCAGGGCAGCTTTCTTTGCAGTATTCGCAGTCCCTACAGTAGCCGCAGCTCATACAGCGCTCAGTTTCTTTTTCAGGTTCCATTTCAGAAACTTTTTGCGGGTTAATCGGGTTGTAGTATTCGTCTTTTACCCTGTCCTGCGGAATCATAGGCGCTCTTTTGAACTTATCCAGAGGCAATCCAGAAAGCATCCTGTCGATATTAATTGCAATTCTCCTGCCATCAGCAAGAGCATTGGTAAATAATCCCGGTTTAACCGCATCGCCAGGGGCAAACACTTTTTGATTATTTTCAATTTGATTGTATTCGTTTAATTTTATAAAGCCTTTTTCATCAAGACAATCTCTTTCAAGGAAAGAAAAATCAGGTCTGTCTCCCACAGAAATTATAACTGTGTCGGCTTCCAGCATTCTGCCGTCTTTTAAATAAACACCTTTTTCGCTAATTTTTTCAGTGAAGCAGGGCCAGAGAATTTTTGCGCCTAGAGCTTCAACGTGCTTAATTTCCTTGTCAAAGGCAGCGGGTTTTTGAATGTCAACAGCGGTTACTTCTTTTGCTCCAAGACCGTAAGCACCTATTGCAACGTCCATTGCAGCATTTCCGGCGCCAATTACAACTACTTTCTCTCCAATTTTTGGCTTAAGCCCATTATTTATGGCTTTAAGGAAATCCAGCCCTTTAATTAATTTTTCATGCCCTTCAAATGGGATTACCACAGGGGTATGAGCCCCAACGGCAATTACAACAGCGTTATAATCTTTTTCCAGCTTGCTGAAAAGCTCTTTATCAATACGGGTATTTGTTTTTATATTAATTCCAATATCAATAATTCTTTGCAGTTCACTTTCAAGAATTTTTTGATCAAGTCTTTCTTCGGGAATAACCTGTTTTAATTTTCCGCCAAAAACTTTATCCTGCTCGAAAATATCAACGTTGTATCCCATTTTTCTTAAATGCCATGCCGCTCCGAGTCCTGCTGCGCCTGAACCTATTATGGCAATTTTTTCATTTTTTGCGCTAACAGGAGAATTTACTTTAATATCGGCGGAAAGTTTGCCTAAGTCAGCCATTTTTATTGGAATATCAACATATTTTCTGTTACATTCGTCAAGACAAAGATTGGGGCAAACCTGACCGCAAACAGAAGCAGGAAACGGACTAAAATCAAGCACAAGTTGAAGCGCCTCGGCAATTTTACCCTGCCTTAGCAGTGCAAGCCGTTTGCGTGTCGGAATTTCTATAGGACAGTTGTACTCACATGGAGCGCTGTATACAGCATTTTTCCAGGAAGGATACTTAAGCCTTAAATCGCCTGTTGTAACAAATTCTGAGACAGCATAATCATCTTTAATGAGGTCGCCAAAAATGCCGCCTTCAATCCATTTAGAAAGCCTGAACTGCTTGGTGGGCATTAAAGACCTTGTTTTTCTTTCTTGATGAGCTTTTGCAATTATTTTAGACCATTGCGAAGCGGGAGTGTTAAAAGAGGAGCTTTGCTTCTCTTTTAAAAGCTCATTCTCTTGCGAAGAGGGAGCGTTTGGCTGAAGCCCCTTGCTTAATTCGTTTATTAATTCCGGTTTGCCGATTTTATCAAGGAATAAAGGCAAGCCTTTGAGTAAAAACTCTTTATCGCCATCGTTTAGCCCTGTAATTATAACTTCATTGGCAAGATTTTTAACAGTTCCTCTTACGTAGACAGTGCCGCCCACCATGCCTACACAGCTTCTGTTTCCAAGAACAGAATCAAGATTATCACAGCCATGCCCGCAAATTACAGCTGTACCGCCGCCCATAAATTCAAAACTAAAAGAGCCTGTATTTTTTAATACCCAGAATTCCGGCGAAGAGAATTTAGGGTCGTGTTTCATAAGTGCACCGGAGCGAGTACCGACCCTTCCGGCTATATAAATTTTTCCGCTTGCTGCGCAGTGAGCTGTTGTGTCACCGCCATCGCCTTTAACCGTAATTTCAGCCCCTGAATTTAACCAACCAACATCGGCAGGAGCAGAGCCTTCAACTAAAATTTCTGTTCCGGTCATCCCCATAGAACCAACACGTTGACCGGGGTTGGTAACTTTAAATTTTAAAAGCTGATTCTCTTTGTCCCAAAGAGGACCGCCGATATCATGCTGACCGGAGGCATGAATTTCAAATTCTTTGTAGCCTTCCTCGAGCTTTTTATATAATTCCTGCAATAATTGCCGGGTAGAAATTCTATGTCCGTCGACAATTCCTTCAATTATTGCAATATTATCAGTTTTTGTATTTGATTCAGACACGTTTTTGTTTCCTTTTGAAACAATATTATAATACAAAAAAGTTCAATATTATAAATCTTCAAAAAAGCTGAAGCCGTAAATCAGGCTTCAGCTTTTTTGTTATAAAAAAAATAATTTATGAGCGTCTTTTACGAGCAGCTTCAGACTTGCGTCTTCTTTTAACGCTGGGCTTTTCGTATCTTTCTCTTCGTTTAATTTCGGACAGGATTCCAGCTTTCTGGATTTTTTTCTTAAAACGCTTAAGTGCGCTTTCTATGCTCTCGCCCTGACCTACCTGTATTTCGGACAAATTTTCTAACCCCCCTTCAGTTTGAGGTTTAAAATAATTAACAAATTAACATGTAAATACTATCATATAATATTTTATTTACAAGACGGGCTTT
>DYOT01000014.1:7728-17050 GCA_020720345.1 Candidatus Caenarcanum sp. | reverse complement strand
CCTTTAATTTTACTTATTTTGTGTATTTTTTGCTTGACAATACCGGCATTTGCACAGGATGACAGCCAAAACGCCCAACCAGACCAGACCGTTAATTATGTCAGCGGGAAAATCCTTAAGATTGTTTCAGAAAAAGATAATAAAATACTGGAAGATTCTTTTCACAGCCAACAGATTGTTCAAACCGTAAAAGTCCTTGTTTTAAGCGGAAAATACAAGGGCGAAACTGTTACAATAGACAATCAACTAACTTCTAACCCCATATATGATATAAATTTAAAATCAGGCGACAGGGTAATTTTAAGCGTAGAAGAAGGCACTGGTTCTCTGGAATTTTTTATTTCAGACGTAGAAAGAGTACCTGTACTGCTTATTCTTACCGGTGTGTTTCTCGCATCATTGATGATAATTGGAGGAATACAGGGACTGAGATCAATAATTTCCATTGTTGTAACAGCGGGGTTAGTATTTTTTGTGCTTGTGCCTGCCGTACTTAATAAATTTCCTGTAATACCTATGACTGTTCTCATAGCATTTATTTCTACGTTTATAACTATGTATGTAGTGGCAGGTGTTAACTTAAAAAGCCTTTCTGCCTCACTAGGAACAGTTTTCAGCGTTATAATAGCCGGTATAATTTCATCCCTTGTAATAAAATTTGCTCCGCTAAACGGCTTTAATCATCAGGAAGCGGCAATGCTCTGGGCAAGCAGACCTGATCTTGATTTCACTGCTCTTTTAACTGCCGGAGTTATTATCGCCTCTCTCGGGGCAGTTATGGATGTCGGCATGTCTATAGCCAGCAGTATATATGAGCTTAAAAAAGTAAATAATGAACTTACAACAAAAGAGCTGATTACATCAGGTTTTAACGTCGGGAAAGACATAATGGGAACGATGGCTAATACTTTAATACTGGCATATATAGGAAGCGCCTTTGCGCTTGTTCTTCTTGCAGCGAATGCTCCTCTCATAAAATTATTAAATCTGAACTCTATAGCCTCTGAGATTGCGTCTGCAATTACTGGAAGCATAGGAATTGTTTTTTGTGTCCCTATTACTGCGGTAATAGCAGGTTATTTGATTGGAAAAGATAATCATAGTCATTCCCAGTCACAGTGTCACCCTGAAGTACTAACGCATGTAGTTAAGGACTCGAATCATGAATCGAGTTGCCTATTATGCGATCATGCCGCTTCATTGTCTATCCAAAACTCAACAATAAGTGAAAAAACCAACACTGGAAAGATGCTGAATCAGCTTGGTTGTTCGCATGTAACGGGCGACGAGCTAGCAAAGCCAGACCCTTTGCCCTCAGCTCACAATCCGCAAGTTCAGCATGACGAAGAAATTAAAGAGGTAAAATGAAAGAGTCTGCTAAAAAAGGTATTCTATTTGTAATTTCAGGTCCATCTGGAGTCGGGAAAGGCACACTTGTAAACATTCTAAGGCAAAATTGCCATGAAATTATTCTCTCTGTGTCCGCTACAACCAGAAAACCCAGACGGGATGAAATTAACGGAACTCACTATTTTTTTCTCGAAAAAGAAGACTTTGAAAACAGGATTAAAACAGGTGAATTTCTTGAATGGGCGGAATTTTCCGGAAATTTATACGGCACAAGCAGAGAATTTGTGGATGAAATGCTCAAAAAAGGTCAGAATATTCTTCTGGAAATTGACGTTCAAGGCGCAATTCAGGTAAAACAAAAGCTGCCGGAATCCATTTTAATATTTATTGAGCCGCCTTCTCTTGAAGAACTGAAAGCCAGACTATTTAAAAGAAAAACCGAGTCGGAAGAAGAAATAGAGAACCGCCTGACTATAGTAAAGAGCGAGTTGAAACACAAGCATGATTTTAATTATTGCGTACTAAATGACGATCTTGATGAAGCTTTCAAAACTCTGGAAAAAATTGTTTTTAAGGAGCTTGAAGGAGTAAAGAAATAAAATGACACTTTCAGGAAAAAAAATATTATTGGGTATAACCGGTGGAATTGCGGCTTATAAAATTTATGAATTAATCAGGCAACTGATAAAACTTAATGCGGATGTAAAAACTATAATAACGCCTGCAGCCAAAAAATTTGTAACAGAAACCGTTTTAAAGACTCTTACAAGAAACCCTGTTTATTGCGAGCAGTTTGATGTTCTTGAATGGAAACCGGAGCATATAAACCTCGCTGACAATGCGGATTTATTCGTAATTGCGCCTGCATCTGCCAATACAATCGGGAAAATTGCCAATGGCATATGTGATAATCTTTTGACTTCTCTGGTTGCAGCTTTTAATAAACCTGTAATTTTAGCTCCTGCAATGAACTGCAATATGTGGGAAAGTTATTTTGTTAAGGAAAACATTTCCAAACTTGAAAAAACAGGATTTCATATAATTTATCCTGAATCAGGGGAGCTGGCATGCGGTTATAACGGGACTGGCAGGCTTGCAGACATTAATAAAATACTGGATATAATCCTTGAAGTTATAAGAAAAGATAATTTTTTACAGGGAAAAAAATTATTAATTACAGCTGGCGGCACCAGAGAACCTATCGATCCGGTAAGATATATAGGAAACCACAGTTCCGGCAAGATGGGAATAGCTATCGCCGACGCTGCTCATAAGTTTGGCGCTGATGTATGTCTTATTTCTACAGTCAAAGCTGATAAGCCTTATAAAGTTATGAATGTCATAACGGCAAAAGAAATGCTGGAAGCTGTCAAAACCGAATTTCCCGAAGCAGACGCTCTAATAATGGCTGCGGCGGTAGCTGATTTCAGGGTAAATAATGCTTCTGAACAAAAAATTAAAAAAGCGGATTGCTCGCAGAGGCTAGGGAGCCCGGAAGAAAATATCACGCTTGAACTGGTCAAAAATCCCGATATATTAAAAGAAATTTCATCCATTAAAAAAGAAAATCAACTATTAATAGGCTTTTGTGCAGAAAGCGAAAATTTAATCCCCAATGCTATAAGCAAAATTGACAGTAAAAATCTTGATTACATAATAGCTAATGATATTTCAAATCCCGAAATCGGATTTAACAGCGATTACAATGCAGTAACCATTATTGATAAAGCCGGAAAGCAGACAAGCATAGAAAAAATGCCAAAGGCAGAGCTTGCAAAAATTATTTTAAACGAAATATTTTAAAAAATTTATTTAATAAAGTATTAAAATGTGCCCTTGAATCCTAAGAAAACACCATCAAACTTCCCGTCTCTGCTTGCTGTTTCCACGCTTGCAGAGATGTTTTCTCCAATTTGTTTAGATGCAAATACAGAATAATTTTCACTGTCTGTTCCGCTAACACCTACACTGGTATTCCCTACACTTAATGATGAGTTGAGTCCTGTTTGTTCTCCAAAAGGACTAATATAATGCGATGCACCAATAGAAAGAGACGTATCATCGTCTAATGTTCGTGTGTAATTAGATGAAAAATTTTCTGAAAACAAATTGCTATTTGGGTTAAAGCTTGAAGATGCACTAACTCCAAAGTTATTTTTTTCATCTGAAAATACACTACCCATTATGCCATAATTGAAAGAATTTACCTGTCCTTGTTCAGAAGACATGCAGCCTAAATTAATTCCTGCTCCATTTACTCTAGTACCTACACTAGTCATCCGGTTTTCCCTGTTGCGTAAATCTGTTTCACTGTTGACATTTAAGTTACCACTCATAAATTCACCCTTTTTCCTCTCATTCACCCTTATACATATAAAAACAATTACAAGTGATTTATTGCTGTTTTTTGTATCAAGAGCTTTATATTTTGTAATAAACAAAAACCACAGGGAACTTTAATAATACGGATACGTCAAAAGCATTTGAATGCCGTATTTGCCAAAGCCTCTTTTGGTTAGAGAGAGGCTTTTTTTATTTTGTTTTTATAACCTTACAGGAATTCCCTCATTATCAAGAAATCCTTTTAAATCCTTGATTTTAACCGTATCAAAGTGAAAAATAGAAGCCGCAAGAGCAGCATCGGCTGCCCCTCTTTCAAAAACATCGCTAAAATGCTTCATATCTTCGCCTGCTCCGCCTGAAGCAATAACCGGCAAATTTGTATTCAGAGAAATTTCTCTTGTCAATTCCACGTCGAATCCGTTCTGAGTGCCGTCAGTGTCCATAGAAGTAAGCAAAATCTCGCCTGCTCCGAGCTTTTCAACTTCTTTAACCCAATCCAGAACTCTCCATTCAGTCTGTTGTGTCCCTGCATTAATATAAACAATCCACTCACCGTTGATTTTTTTAGAGTCAACAGCAACAACTATGCACTGGGAACCGAATGCCTGAGAAGCCTGCCTGATAACTTCAGGATTTTTAACGGCGGCAGAGTTTAAAGAAGCCTTATCCGCACCTGCAAGTAAAATATTTCTAATATCATCAATTGTTCTAATGCCACCGCCAACGGTTAAAGGAATAAAAACCTGCTTTGCAACCTGCTCAACAACGTTTTTTATTGTATCTCTTCCCTCATTAGTAGCGGTAATATCAAGAAAGACTATTTCATCAGCGCCTTCTTCCGAATATCGAGCAGAAAGAGTTACCGGATCTCCAGCATGCCGGAGATTCTGGAAATTTACACCTTTTACCGTCTGACCGTCTTTTACGTCAAGACAGGGAATTATTCTTTTAGCCAGCATATTATCCACCCTGAAAGATTTAATAAAAAAATTATAACTCAAAATAACTGTTTTCTCTTGAAAAACAAACTTGTTCTATAATAATATGTAAGGTGCAGAATGGGGATGAATATGCGACTAAAAACAGAAAATACTAAAATTAAAGCAAAAGGACCTCATATTGCGGAAGTTATTGGCAATTACAAGCTTTCTTCAGACATATACAGACTTGTGTTTAAAAACGGCATAATTGCAGAAACAGCCAAACCGGGACAGTTTGTTTCGGTTTTATGCGAGGACTTGGTGCTAAGAAGACCATTTAGTATCGCAAAAACTGATGGCGAAACGGTAGAAATCATCTATAAAATAAAAGGCAAAGGCACAAAATACCTTTCTATGCTAAAAATAGGCGATACCGTCGATGTTATAGGTGCGTTAGGCAAAGGTTTCAACATTGAAAACAAAAATTCCCTGCTTATAGGCTGCGGTGTAGGATATGCACCGATAAATTTCCTATCAGCTGTTATGGCAAAACTGGGGATAAAACACACTGTTCTTGGCTGTTTTCAGACAAACCTCTGTCAATCTGGAGCTAGGCAATCCATAGAAATTACGGATAAAATTTTTTGGATTGCTTCGTCGCAAGCTCCTCGCAATGACAATGCTACACCAATTATAATAACAGAAGACGGCTCGGCAGGGCTTAAGGGCAGGCTTGATAACCATCTTGAAAATATAATAAACCAGGTCAAACCCGAAAAAATCTATACCTGCGGTCCAAATAAGGCTATGGAATATATAGTTAATACTTCTCAAAAACATCAAATACCTATAGAAGTTGCGCTGGAAAGGGATTTTGCCTGCGGAACAGGTGTTTGCATGGGCTGTGTAATTCAAATCAAAGAAAATGATACTCTGGTAAATAAAAGAATCTGCAAAGACGGTCCTGTTTTTGACGGCTACGAGGTGGTTTGGTAATGACAAACAAAACTAATCCTGATACTTCAATAAAACTAGGTAATTTTTGCCTCAAAAACCCTATCTTGACAGCATCAGGCACTTACGGATACAACAATGAATATGATGATTTTACGGATGTAGCCGAATTAGGGGCTATAGTAACAAAAGGCATAACACTTAATCCCAAATCAGGAAATCCCCAGCCTAGAATTAAAGAAGTCGAAAATGGTTTAATTAATTCAATAGGTCTGGAAAACGTGGGAATTTATGCGTTTATTGAGCAAAAACTGCCTGTCTTAAAGCAAAATAACATCAATTTCATACTTAATATAGCCGGAGAAAGCATAGAAGAATATGTAAAGCTGGCAAAAATATGTCAGCAAAAAGATATAAGCGCAATAGAACTGAATTTATCCTGTCCCAACGTAAAATGCGGATGCCTGGAATTCGGCAAGGACGAAGAAACCCTATACAGACTTGTATCAGAAGTAAGACAAAATTTTGACGGAACAATTATAGTAAAATTAAGCTCAAATGTTTCCTATCCTGAAAAAATGGCAAAAACCGCAGAAAATGCCGGCGCAGACGCTATTTCTGCCATAAACACAGTTAAGGCAATGTTTGTTGAAATAAATCCTCACTGTCATTGCGAGCGAAGAGAAGCAATCCAAAAAAATTATGAAAATAAAAAAAATTCCTTTAAATCGATAAAAGGCGGCTTGTCAGGAAGTTGTATAAAGCCTGTAGCGCTTAATTTCATATACGAAATAAGAGCTCATATAAGCATTCCAATAATAGGAATGGGGGGAATCGCAAAATTTCAGGATGTGCTGGAATTTTTTACAGTGGGCGCAGACGCAGTACAGATAGGAACAGCGAATTTTACATATCCTGATTTAAGTGGTAAACTTGTTTCGGAATTAAACAGCTTTATGAAGCAAAATGGTTATAGTTCGTTAGAAGAATTGGTAAAGGCTTTAAGATATGGGTAACGGTTCAAACAGATTTCTGAATCTTTTAAATAAGGCGGAAAAAATTATAAACCAGAAAAAAAATTATAATTTTCTAATTAATACATATTTTAATAAAAATGATGAAAAACCACATTTTGACTATACGGTTTTGAATGACCAAATAAGGACAATGAAGATGATAGACGTTTTAATACAGACAGAAAGCCTTCTGAAAGGGCATTTTGAGTTGAGCTCAGGCTTGCACAGCAATCAGTATTTTCAATGCGCAAAACTTCTTCAATATCCTGAACATGCGGAAAAAGCAGGAAAACAAATTGCTGAGATGTTCGACAAAGATAATACTGACATAGTTGTAGCTCCTGCTTTAGGCGGACTTATAATAGGCTACGAAGTCGCAAGGGCATTAGGTAAAAAGTCAATATTTACTGAAAGAAAAGACGGCATAATGACCTTGAGAAGAGGTTTTGAAATTAATAGAGGTGATAGGGTTGTTATAATAGAAGATGTCATAACAACTGCAAAGTCCACAATGGAAACTATTAATGTTATTAAGGCTTTGGGCGGTGAAATTGCCGGAGTCGGCTGCATAGTTGACCGTTCACAGGGACAAACCGCTATAAAAATAAAATCACTGTTGCAAATAGAGCCGGAAATTTACACTCCTGATGAATGCCCGATGTGCAAAGCAGGAATTCCCATAGACAAACCCGGAAGCAGAACTGCTGCTTCAAAATAACTTATGAACAATTTAACCTTAATAAAAAATGGTTTCATACAAAACCCTGATAGCCCTAAAATCAAGGCTAATATTGCCATCCATAATAATAAAATTGTAGAAGTCTCACCCAGCGAGGATTTTAAAACTGCTGAAAATTTTGATAATATTAATTATATTGATACGAATGGTTTAACGATTACCCCAGGGCTTATTGACCAGCATATTCACGGGAGTTTTGGAATAAATTTCAATACTGCAACGACCGAAGAAATTATTTATTTTGCGGAAAAAATAACCGAACACGGTATCACATCTTTTGTTGCAACTATAATGACGGATTCTGTTGAAAATATACAGCATCAGATAAGTGAAATATCCAGGGCAATGGCAAAACAGCCCAAAAACGCAGCAAATATACTAGGAATACATCTCGAAGGACCGTTTTTGAATCCGGAATATAAAGGCATTCATCCTGATGATGTTATTCTTGAGCCGACTATCGCAAATTTAGAGAAATTTAACATCGAAAATATAAAAATAGTGTCCTATGCGCCGGAATTAGACAAAAATTTTGAATTTACACAGTATTTAAAGCAAAAAAACATAATTCCATCGGCTGGACATTCCAAAGCAAGCCATGATGAGATAAATTCAGCCCAAAAACAAGGATTAAAACAGGTTACTCATTTGTTTAACGCAATGCCGCCGCTCCATCATAGAAATCCGGGAATCCTCGGCGAATCGCTTGTTAATGACGGTTTGTATACCGAAGTTATTGCAGATAACGAGCATATTCATCCGCTAATTATTGATTTGATACTGAAAATAAAGCCAAAAGACAAAATTATTTTTGTAAGCGATTGCCTGCCGCTAAGTCATAGCCATGATGACTACATAATTTTCGGCGGACATAAGGTATACAAAAGAGATAATAAAGCCGTTAATGAGCATGGAACTTTTGCCGGAAGTTTGTCGCTTCTGGACGAAGTTTTAAGAAAAAACATAAATAAAATAAGCTTTTCTGACTTTTTGATGTTTTCTTCGCTTAATCCTGCAAAAAACCTTGGACTAAGTTCAAAAGGGCATATTGCAAAAGGCTATGATGCTGATTTAGTCATTTGGAACGAGGATTTTAGTGTTAAAAAAGCTATTATAGGCGGAATTATTCATAATTTTTAATCTTATATTTTCTTCGGCATAGAAATTGGCGGGGGCTGGATATATAGCGGCTTTAAGTTATGCCAGCTAAAAACATTGTCATTCTGAGCGAACGAAATAAGCGTATGAATCTCTTTGGATTGCCACGTCAGCCCTTCAGGCTTCCTCGCAATGACAGATTCCTTAGAAAGGTACTTATAAGTCAGCTCTGCAAGAAAAATTCCTAAATTTTCTTTAACTTTCGATAAATTCAGGCAATCAAGTCCTGAATTTTGTATAATTTCAGACATTTTTTTGTCGCAAATAACAAATAAATCATTGTTTTTTGCATATTCAATTGCGTTTTCATAATCCACAGCACATGGTTCAACGATAACATCTCCGATTGCAGTATAAACAGCCATATAAGCCTTACCCCTTCTTGCATCGAGAAGGATTAGCGAATCTTTGCCTGTTTTATTCAGGCGAGAGTAAACTTGCATTGAAGAAACGCCCACTACAGGGATATTGAGCTGGTGCGACATAACTTTTGCCACCGTAGCAGAAGCCCTTATTCCGGTAAAACTTCCCGGTCCGACATTGATGCCTATTGCATCTATATTTTCCGGCATTAATCCCTGAGACTTTAGCAGTTCAATAATTGTCGGAATTAAATGCGCAGAATTATAACTCTTGCTAGTCGTTTCTATGGTTTTAAACGCTTCAACACTACTATCCTTGCCGATAGTAACATACATAACATCTGTACTGGTGTCAAAAGTAAGAATTTTCATTATTAAATTATAAAACAAAAAACTTTAGACCAGAATTGGTTAGTTTTTAAGTATAATATTATAATTAGTACACGTTTCAATAAATTAAAAGACAAATTTAAGACAGGT
>DYOT01000014.1:0-7628 GCA_020720345.1 Candidatus Caenarcanum sp. | reverse complement strand
TAATATTATAATTAGTACACGTTTCAATAAATTAAAAGACAAATTTAAGACAGGTAAAATAAGAGTAGAATCAGGAAGTTTGATTTATGTCTGATGAAGACAAGCAATTTGATGCAACGCCGCAAAAACTGAAAAAAGCCAGAGAAGAAGGTCAGGTTGTTAAAAGCAAAGATTTTTCAATGGCAATATCACTGCTTGTGATGTTTTTGTCATTAAATGCCTTTGCTCCTCTTATATGGAATGAAATTTCAAAAATGTTTGTTCTTATTTACGGACAAATTCCAAACAAATCAATTGAAAATATAGGAAGCACTTATTTACTATTATTAACAATAATACCAATGTTTTTAATAGTAGGACCAATTATGTTTCTGGCAATGCTGGTTGCGGTTGTGGGAGATTTTATACAGGTTGGACCACTGGTTTCTACAAAAGTTTTAGAACCTAAATTTGATAAGCTGAACCCATTTACAGGATTTAAAAATATATTTTTCTCAATGAAAACTTACTTTGACCTCGGTAAAAACGTTGTTAAGGTTTTGATTCTTGGATATATAGCATATTTAACCTTTAAAGATCATACTCCAAACTTACTTAGCCTCTGTGCAACTGAAAACTTGTTCTCAATTATGATGGAATTTGGTAAGATAATAATGGATTTCGTTGTGAATGCAGGGACATTATTTCTGGTTATCGCAGGAGCTGATTACCTGTTTACACGGTGGAAATTCTTAAAAGACCAAAAAATGTCGTTTAAGGAAATAAGGGATGAATTTAAGAATAGCGAAGGAGACCCGCATGTAAAAGCTGCTTTAAGGCAAAAACGTATGCAGATGCTTCAAAAAACCATGCTTGATTCAGTGCCTACAGCAGATTTTATTACTACAAACCCAACTCACGTTGCTGTGGCCTTAAAATACAATATTGATGAAATGAAAGCTCCAAAAGTTGTTGCAAAAGGTTCTGAGCTTTTTGCAAAAAAAATAATCGAAATCGCAAAACATCATAATGTTCCGGTAATAGAAAATCCCCCAATCGCAAGAGCCCTATATAGATTAGTTGATATTAATAAAGAAATTCCACCTGAATTATATAAAGCTGTAGCAGAAATTCTATTATTTGTATATAATTTACATAAGGAAAAGAATTCTGAAACTTATTTAGCCTGATTAGAGAGTCAAACTTATTGTGCAAAGCCAGGTAAAAGAATATATAGAAATAATTGAAAAGGTCGCCAAGATAGAACAAAGGCGTATTCCTAACCATATGGTAGAATACGAGGAACTTGTGAGTATTGGCATAATTGCTATTCAGGCAATTATAAAAGGTAAAAGTAAAGAACAGCTTGAAAAATATAATAAATCTTATATAGGCACAGCCGTAAGATGGGCTATAAGGAATGAACTCCGCAATCGATACAAATGGTATTCCATCAAGCATGCTTCAAAAGATTCAAGCGAAGCAGATCCGGAATCAACAGAAATAGATCTGTCTCCCGAAAAAATAAGGGAAGGTGTATATGAGGCAGTTCTTTCAATTGACAGTATATCTGAAGCGTCTGATAATGATACACCTTTTGACTTCCTTAAAGATTCATCTGCTCTTCCTGATGAACGACTGGAATTGATAGAGCTGAGTAAATCCATAAAAAAAGCAATCGCAAGCCTGCCGGCAAAAGAAAGAACAATTGTTGAATACCGTTTTTACAGAAACTTACAGATAAAAGATATTGCAACGCAGGTTGGTCTTTCTTCATCAAGAGTAACAAGGATTATTCAGGGTGCTTTAAATAATATAAGAAATTATCTGGTAAATAATGATCATGTTTAAACACATAAATAATTAACGTTATACTCAACTTAAATTTGTTTTTGAATTTTTTAAATGTGAAAATCAATCAAGATAATACTTTACAGAAAACAGGAATCCAAATTCAAACGAGTACTTACTAAATTAATCTTAATATGAGGCAAAATGGCTTTTCAACGCTGGTACGACAAAAATGAAAAATTACAAAAAGCAATGGGGCTATTTGAACATGCAAATTTAAGTATGCAGGATGAAATCGCGGATGATATTATTCAATTAATTATAGACAGGCAGAACGACATTGATAATTTTATCCAGATAATTAACAGTCAGGTTTCGCCTCTGCGAAGAAGATGGTACGATAGAAACGAAAATCTTCTTTCATCAGTAGAAATGCTTAAACATCTTGAAAAGATTGAAGAAAAAGAGCTCTTAAATGAAATGATAAATGTTATTATGGACAAAACAGATACAGAATTTATATAATGAAAATTTTTCTTGGCAATGACATATGTGAAATAAAAAGAATTCAGGATGCATATAACAGGTTTGGTAAAAAATTTCTTGAAAAGACTTTTACAGAAAAGGAAATACAATACTGTCTTTTAAACCCAAAAAATACAGCTTCGAGACTATCCGTAAGATTTGCCACAAAAGAAGCTGTTTCAAAAGCTCTTGGCGTTGGAATTAATAAACTTGGCTGGAGCAAGGGAATCAATTGGAAAGATGTTGAAGTTATCAGAGATATAAAAAGTTCTATAAGCATAGAACTTTCCGGCAGGGCAAAAGAGTTTGAACAGCAATTGGGCATAACAAATTGGGAAGTTAGTGTTTCACACAGCCATACTGACGCAATTTCCACCGTTATTGGATATAAAAAATAACTTCTATACCAGAATGACATATTAAGGTCAAGACAACTCTATAAAATCCAAAACTCTTTTAGGGGTAAGTTTTTTCATACACTCCATATAATTGTCTTTTCTCGGGCAAATTCTTTCAAAACACGGCTGACAAGGCAAATCTGCTGCCAGTGCTTTGTGTTTTTCGCCGTAGGGAGGAGTTCTTCTGACTCCTGTTGAGCCGAAAAGCATAATTATAGAAGGAACTTGTGTAGCATTTGCAATATGCGCAGGTCCGGTATCAGGCGCTATAAAGTATTTAGCCCTGTTAACAACCTCAATAAGCTGAATAATATTTGTTTTTCCGGCAAGCGAAAGATAGTTATCCGATTTTGCAGTATTAACTATTCTGCCAATAAGTTGTTTATCTTTATCTGTGCCTATAAATATAATATTATAATCCGGTGCAAGCTTATCCATAAGCTCCGACCAGTATTCTTCCGACCAATGCTTTGATGTCCAGATTGTAGCCGGAGAAAATATAATATTTTCTTTGCTATTATCAGTATTTTCAAGAAGTTTATCCACGTAATCCTTCGTTTCAAAGTGTATAGGAGGGAGACTGAATTTAATTTCATCGATAGGAGCACCCATATATGCGGCAGGCTCAAGATATCTTTCCAGCAGCAGCTTGTTCGGGTCAAAGTTATCGTGAATGGGAAGTTTTTCATTGATAAAAAGATGCGCAAATTCTCTTGTACCGGCATGCGCTATTCGCCTTTTCGCACCGCTTAACCATGTTACAAGAGCACTTTTAAGCAATTCTTGCAAGTCTATTGCGATATCAAATTTTTTTTCACGAATTTTTTTAATTATTAAAAAATATTCCCTGAAATTTTTCAATCTTAGTTTGGGTAAAACAAAAACTTCATCAATTAAAGGATTATTTATTAAAATATCCGAATTTCTGTCTTCAACAGCCCATGCAATGTAATTATCGGGGAATTTTCTGCGCAAGGCGTGCAAAATTGGAGTAGACTGGGCAATATCGCCAAGCGCACTTAATTTTACTATTAGTATTCTATTTAAAGCATTCATAATTTTCTTATTATATACTCGACAAGTCGAGTTTGTCATTCTCAACTCACATTGTCATTGCGAGGAGGTACGAAGTGCCGACGAAGCAATCCAAAAATAAATGATTTCTGATATGTTTTTTTGTAAAAATGCCCGATTTTCTTAGATTGCTTCGGTAGACAATCATCAATTTTATAAACGTTATATGCCTCGCAATGACAGATGGACTCTTATTTCTTATCTTTAAATTCGTCAGTAAATTCTTTTGTAACACTTTCCGGGGCATCCGGTATGGGTGTTAAAACAGGTTTTTCGTCTATAAATTTCACTTTATGTATGGCGTCTTTTTCAGGAGAATTAAAACTTATAATATTTAAGGAAAAATATCCTGCGCTTGCTAAAAATATCAGCGCAATACAGGAATAAATAATTTTTCTTTGTTTTTGAGCAAAAATGACCCTGTTTACTATGACCCCCCTGAAAGATTCATCAGGGATATCAAGTTCTTCAGCTGAATTATTAAAATAATTTTTAAGTGATTTTTGTGTGTTTCGTAAGTTTTTATAGCAATTTTTACAATAATCGCATTCAATAAGATGATCGCAAATTTTTATAATCTGATTTTTTGGAAGCTCCCCGTCAACAAAAGCCGAAAGATTCTCTTCAATCTCTTTGCAGCAGCCAAACCCTAAAGAAATTTTTTCTGAAAAACTGTCATCTTTCATTTATCACCTCTTTCATGTGCAAGATAAGGTTTAATTTGATCCTGAAGTCGGGCTCTTGCCCTTGCAAGCCTGGATTTTACCGTACCTATGTTGGTTTTTGTAATTTCTGCTATTTCGTCGTAGCTTAAGCCCTGTAACTCTCTCAAAACAATAACTATTCTGAACTGTTCCGGCAAATCATTAATGGATTCTTTTATCACCTCATTAAGTTCTTTGTTCAAGGTTCTTTCTTCCGGCATTTTTCCGGTATCTGCGATATCTCTTGATTGACTTATTTCTTCTTCACCCATGTTTAGATAGGGTGTATCTATTGATATTGTAGCAAGCCTTCTTGTTTTTCTCCTGAGCTCATCATAAAAAATGTTTGTTATAATCTGGTTTAACCAGAATTTGAAGGTTCCAGGTTTTTTAAGTGTTTTGATTGCCTTGGTCATCCTAAAAAGCACTTCCTGTGCTATGTCCGCTATATCTATTCTATTCGGATCTAAATGAAATAAGGTATTATAAACGATTCTTTCCTGTCTTTTTATTAACTCTTCAAGAGCAAGCTTATCGTCGTGCTGACATTTGATTATCAGCTCTGAAAGGTCCATGATTCTGTAAATTTCACGTAAATTATGTTTCATTCGGACCTTTTTCCTTTAAAATCAACTAGTTTAAAAAATTTACAATTCGTAACTTAAAATTTGTTAATCAAATTAAGGAAAGGTTATGACCATCACCAAAATTAATTCAAATTTCTTAAAAACTTAAGTATATATTTATCCTGCCAGCCATAATCACAATGCCCTCCTATTTTTGAAAAACAAGTTTTAGCATCAGGCTTTAATTTTGCCAGTTTTTCTCCCATTTCATAAGGAATTATTTTGTCATTAATTGCATGAATAATCAGAGTAGGCGATTTAACACTGGCAATTTTATCTTTAGAGCTAAATTTTTGAGTTATAGGAATCGAATCATAAAAACGATTTCTTATATTATGAAATAAAGATTGTTTATTTATGTCTTGTGAAGTTACATAGTCTCTAACATCTTCAACACTGGTAAAGGCTCCTTCAACGATGACTCCCTTTAATTTAATTTTGGAGGCAGTGTCAATAACGACAGCAGAACCGAGTGAATGCCCCCACAAAATGATTTTATCGTTGGGAATATTATATTTTTCATCCAGATAAGCTATAAATGAATTTAAATCATCGTATAGCCCCTTTTCATCAACTTCACCCCCGCTTTCTCCAAAACCTCTGTAATCAAAAGTAAACACTTCATATCCTTCCTGTACAAGGAATTTAAGCTTGCTTTGATTACCGCAGCGGGTCATATTTCCGCTGTTACCGTGACAGAAAACAATTACAGGGAATTTCCTGCTGCCTTTTATTCTTAAATAGTTTATTTTGATTCCGTCTTTTGAAAAAAAGTAATTTTTTTGAGCCCTGGAATCAATAACCGGTATCAAATTATAGGTTTTATTTACAGGTTTATAAACAAGTTTTTTTTCAATTTTAGTTATATCAATTGATTTTGCGGCTATATAAACTGAAAAAATAGATAAAACAAACATAAGAAAAAATATTCTTAAAATTTTCACTACCAAAATTATCTCCTCCTGTTGGATTAAGAGTCATTGCAAGGCATTAAACGTCTATAAAATTTTTGATTTGTCTTACGAAGCAAGCTTCTTGCTTGCAACCAAAGCTTTATACCATAAAGAAAGATTGCTTCGGCAGTTTGTTAATAGTCTATACAACCAGTCTCATGCCTCGCAATGACAATATGAGCAATTAAAGAATTTTTATAGATTCTAAAATGGTTTCTTTATCTACATCACTGAAAATTCCTACTTCGGATTTTCCGGTGGATAAAATAAATCTGAATTTTCCTGATAAAATCTTTTTATCATTGAACATTGCCTGATAAATAGCTTCCGGTGCTATTGAATTAGGAATTTTATAGTCTAATTTATATAAATCCAGAAGCGCCAAACAATATTTATAATAATTTTCGTCAATAAGTCTTTTTGCTCTGGAAATGTGTAAAGCTCCTTTCATTCCAATTGAAATTGCCTGACCGTGGTTTATGTTATCATAGCGAGAGCATTTTTCAATTGCATGACCGGCGGTATGTCCAAAGTTTAAAATTGCCCTGATGTCCGATTCCTTTTCATCCTTGTTTACTACAGCAGCTTTAAGCTCGCAGCAGTATTTTACAAGTTTTTGAATTATATCAGGGTTGAGCGCAAATATTGCGTCTTTGTTTTCTTTTAAATATTCAATAAAACTCTGTGTGTTGAGATGACAAAAACATGATTTTTCGATAAAGGCGTATTTAAGCACTTCCGCCAACCCGACTTTAAGCTCTTCAACAGTAAGGGTTTTCAGTGTTAAAGTATCTGTAAGAACAAATTTAGGCTGATAGAAGTTGCCGATGAGATTTTTTCCGAGTTCATGGTTTATTGCAACTTTGCCGCCGACTGAAGAATCTACCTGCGCAAGTAAAGTTGTGGGGACTTGAATAAAATCAATTCCTCTTAAATAAGTCGCTGCTGCAAATCCTGCCATGTCTCCTATTACTCCGCCGCCCAGAGCAATGACCGCATCTTTTCTTTCCAGCTTAAACTCAATAGCTCTTTGCCATATTGTTTGCAAAGAAGTAATATTTTTATATTTTTCGCCGTCTTCTAGAATCACAAAATCAATTTCAAAGTTTGCCCCTTCCAGAGAAGCCTTAACCTGCTCCCCATAAAGCGGGTAAACTGTTTTATTTGTTATAACCAGTAATTTTTGGGCTTTTGTGTAATTTTTTGCCAGTTTGCCAATTTGATTAAGCAAATTTTCCCCGATTATTATCGGGTAAGAATAGCCCTGTTGTTCGGGAATTTCTACTTTTACCGTCTGCGTGTTTTCCAATTTAAAATATTCTCAACATTTACTGCTGAGAATATTATAAAACAGTTCTTCACAACTAACTAAACTTTTATTCAATTTTACCTATATTATTATTAATGAAAACATAAAGACAAAAACTGCATAAGCTTGTTGACTTAATCCCCGAAAGTTAAAACAATAAATCAATTATTTTCATGGATAAAAATTTTATTATTATGAGTCTGAACAATCAGCCTTATATAATTGTAAAGCTTCAGTTCTATTGAACATTCCACTTAAGTGTTGTCCTA
>DYOT01000013.1:15958-17073 GCA_020720345.1 Candidatus Caenarcanum sp. | reverse complement strand
ATAATAACAAAAAACCCCATCATTTTTTTGAATAATATTTTTATAAAATGCAATAGAATGACGCAACTTTCTTATGATTATAATACATTTCCTTTACGAGAACGTTACAAATCAGTCACTAACACTTTTCAAATCTAACAATAGGGTGTAGAATTAATCTGTTATTTTTATGTGGAGGTTTTTTTATGAACAAAGAAGATTTGGTAAAAGAAATTGCTCAAAAAAGCAGAATGTCTCAAAAAGACGTTTCAGAAATTCTTAATTCTATGATGGAAACAATTGAAAAAGCAGTTTCCAAAGGTAAAAAAGTTACCCTTGTAGGATTCGGAACTTTTGAAGCTAGAAAAAGAGCAGCAAGAATGGGCAGAAACCCACAAACAGGTAAAGAACTTAAAATACCTGCAAAAACAGTTCCAACATTCTCAGCCGGTAAAAGATTTAAAGAAATCGTCGGCGGCAAAGCAATGGCATCTTCAAAATAATTTTTTAAATTATTTTAATTTTAAAGCGGCAATAATTATTGCCGCTTTTTTACGCAAATCTTTGCCTGAAAGCTTCGTATATTATGATTCCTGCGGAAATGCTCAAGTTCAGCGATTCAACTTCTTCGTTTATAGGAATTTTAATAAATATATCAGCCTGAGAGCCAAGTTTTTCAGAAATTCCATCTGCTTCTGAGCCAAAGAAAACGACTGTAGGTTTTTTATAATTAACTTCATAATATAAATTTTGCTTTTTATTTTTTTGAATTTGTGCGGCAAAATACTGACATTTAGTGTATTTTTCAATCATTCCCTTTAAATTTATTGTGTCTTTAAAGTTAACAACAGGAATTTTCCATAAATTAGCGGCAGATGACCTTACAACTTTGGGATTATGAATATCAGTACAGTCTCCGGTTAAAATAATCCCTGATACATTTGCAGCTTTTGCTGTTCTAATTATTGTCCCGAGGTTTCCTGCATCTTTTATGTTTTCAAGGACAATTATCAGCGGATTTTTTTCTTTAAACAAGTCTTCAAGAGTATATTTAACCTGAGAAGCAACAGCAAGAATTTCAGGAGGGGTTTCGGTTGTGGAAATTTTTTTCATAATTTTTTCATCCACAATATAAA
>DYOT01000013.1:0-15858 GCA_020720345.1 Candidatus Caenarcanum sp. | reverse complement strand
ATAAAAATATATTTAATATCAAGCTTGTATTGTAAAGCCTCTTCAACTCCTTTTAATCCTTCAATTAAAAACAAACCTGTTTCAGCCCTGTATTTTTTTTGATTAAGGGCTGCGGTTTCTTTAATTATAGTGTTTTGAAGGCTTATAATTTCTTGCATATTATTTTATAGATTGCTTTTGATAGTTTTCAAGCCAGATTTTTTCCTGCTCTGACAAAAGGTTATAATTAATTAAATTATCATCAAGACGGGCTTTTGTCATGGATTTAATTTCGAGTCTACCATTTGAATTGATAATAGTAACGGAGTTTTCAATTCGAACCCCGCCCCATTCATCACAGTAAAGCCCGGGTTCTATTGTAAAACACATGCCGGCAAGAAGTTTTGTTGCAGAAACTTCTGACGGACCAAGCCTTGGAGGCGATTCATGAACAGAAATGCCGATGCCATGACCTGTTCCATGAGAAAAATTAAATCCTTCAGGCTTGTCCTGATTAATAATTCCCCTGACTTTTTTATCTATATCAAAACCCGTTGTGTTTTCATTCAATTCATAATTTATTCCATTCAAAAAAGCTTTTAAAACTTTTGTATAAATTTCTTTTTGACGATTATCAGCCTTGGCTTTAATTCCTCCCGCAAGGAATGTCCTTGTAATATCAGTAGCATAGCCGCCTTCAAAATATGCCCCGCAGTCAAGAAGCACGAGCTCGTCGGGATTTATAAGTTTTTCGGGATTTGCATTTGTATAATGAATAAAAGCAGTGTTTCTTCCGCTTGCGGCAATTGTTTCAAAACTTAAACCTGTTGCCCCTTCCTCAAAAAACAGGTTTTTTAATTTTTCAGAAAGCTCTTTTTCGGATGTTTTTCGGTTGTTTTCCAGTCGCTGATTAAGCCAGCTTATAAGCCTGCTTACAGCTATATCTGTTTTTAAAAAACATTCTTGTATATGTCCAAGCTCTTGAGAGTTTTTTACGGCTTTTATAAGGGCAATTGGGCTGTCTTTAACATCAATAAGCTTATGATTAGTTCTTTCAAGCTTTCTGCAATCGTTTAAATTCATTGAGTTTAAATCATAACCGATATTTATAGGTTCTTTATGTTTTTCTATATCTTTCAAAAAAGTTAAATTAAAATTTCCGTCGTCAAAAATAAATTTTTTCCCGAGGCTGCGTTTAATTGCAGGTGAAATTCTGCTCAAGTCAGTAAACAAAAAGCATTTTTCAGAATTAATTACGGCTTTTGCCTTAAAACTTGAACTAAAAGAAATTTCGTCTCCTCTTAAATTTGTAAGCCAGGCTATTTCTTCAAGCTTTGTAATTACAAGAACTTCAGCATTTCTTTCTTTTTTTTCGTTTATTATTAAATCCAGTTTTTCTTCAGGGGAAAGCCCTGAAATTCCAACAGGTACAAATTTTAATTCAGATAATTTTTCAGGTTTTTTTATTTCAGCAATTTTTTCTACCGGATCAAAATCAAATTCCTTGTATTCGGCATTTTTTCCAGAAAGAGTAGCAAGAAGCTTTCTAAATGCGCCGCATCCGGTTTTTTCAGTAATAATACCGATTTTCGCATTATGATCAGACATTTCAGCAATTTTGTCATAAAGAGCGGATTGAGGAGATTTGTCTATCCCTACTTTTACAACAGTAATAAGGGTTTTATCCGTTTCTTCTTCCGCCTGAAGATGATAACGCCCATCCACAAATAAAAATACATCTTCGGGTGTTACCAGCGCATCTCCTGTAGAGCCTCTAAACCCGGTTAAAATATATCTTGAATTTTCATTTAAATCTATATATTCATTTAAAAATTTGTCGGTGGAAGGAATTATAAGAAAATTAATTTTTTCATTTTTCATAAAAAAGCGAACTTTTTCAATTATATTCTGGTGATTAATCATTTTAATTTCTCCTGCGAAGCGGGAGAAGCATTAGCTTCTTTATAAGTACCCGATTCCTTCAATTTTCTGTTATAATCCAATTAAATTACATTATATATGTTAAATTATCAATAAAAACCCCGAGTAGTATTAATGATTAAATTTTTTAAAAAACTTTTAAGTAGTATTTCAAAATTTAATAATTCAGTTTTAAACTACAGAACAATTGCGCGAGAAGTTGTAATTCCGTCAAGAGCTTTTGTTAACTGGGGAATTTATCTTGCAAATTCCGGAGAAGTTGATTTGGCGCTGGAAAAATTTGAGTCTTCGTCATATATGAGACCGCAAAGTCCGGAAACTTTTAATAACTGGGGAATAGCCCTTGCGACAATGGGAAAATACGAAGAAGCCATAGAAAAATTTCAAAAAGCCATAAAAATAGATTCAAAATGTGTTAAGTCATATGTTTTATGGGGCGCTGCTCTTGTTGAAACAGGCAAATGTGATGAAGCAGAAAAAATGTATGAAAAAGCGCTTGAATTTAATTCAAAAAATGCGGAAATTTATGTTAATTGGGGAATAGCCCTGGCAAGGCAGGAAATGAAACAGCTTGCCGAAACAAAATTCAAAAAAGCTGTAAGTATCAGTCCTCGCTCGCATCAGGCATTTTTTCTCTGGGGCGTAATACTTGTTGAAATGGAAAAATATAATGAAGCTATAGAAAAGCTGGATTTTTCAATAAAACTTAATTCCAATAATCCTGAAGCTTGGCATTATCTGGCAATAGCTCTTTTAAAGATAAAAAACCTTGAAGAGGCATACGAAAAAGCTAAAATGGCTGTGGAGATGATTCCGTCAAAATTGGAATTTCAGCTTAATATTGCTGAAATTTTAACTGAAATGAATAAATATGAAAAAGCCGTTGAATATTATAAAATAGCTGAAAAAATAACTCCTGACAGCCATCAGCTATATTTATGCTGGGGCATTACGCTCCAAAAATATGGAGAACATTTTGAAGCCATTCATAAATTTAATGAATCTTTAAAATTTCTGCCTGACCAAACTCAGGCGGAGTATTATCTTGCGGTTTCCCTTACGGAAATAGGAGAGCTTGAAAAGGCAGAAGAAATGTTTTTGGCGGTAATTGAAAAAGATTCCCGCTATGTTGACGCTTATATGAAGCTGGGCTCTATAGCAAGTATTAAACGCAATATTCCTCTTGCCATAGAAAGATATAAAGAAGTTACAAGGTTTAATCTTAAAAAAACAGAAGCAAATTATCTTATAGCTTCAGGTTATATTACTATGGGCGATTTTCAAAGCGCTTTGGGATATTATGAAAAATCAACAAAAGATAATCCTGAACATCTGGATTCATGGACAGGCTATGCAATAGCCCTTAATGAAATCGGAAATACAGAAGAGGCTATTAGAAAAATAAGAAGAGCTTATAAAATAGCACCTGATTCTGCGCAAATAAACATGATTTATGGCGTAATTCTTTCAAAAGACGATAAAAATTTAAAAGATGCGGTTGAAAAATTTGATAATTCTATAAAAATTTGTCCTGAGATGTTTACGGCATATATCGGGAAAAGCGAGGTTTTTATAAGACTCAAAAAGTTTGAAGATGCAATAGCTGTGCTGAATGAAGTGCTTTTTCGCTCGCCAAATCTTGTACAGGCTTTATTTCTTATAGGCGGAACATATATTGAAATGGCGGATTATAATAAGGACGAAAACTATTTACAGAAATCAGCTGAATTTTTTAATAAAGTTTTGGAAATTGATCCGCATCATATTGACAGCCTGTCTAATATTGCTTATTTAAAAGCAAAAAACGGTGATTTTGAAGGTTTTGAAAATGAATTTAGAAGATTAAACTCAGAATATCCTCATAAAAGGGATCTTGTAAGCATATATCTCGATATGTGCCTCAAAAAGCTTGACTACGGCAAGAGTGTGGGTGAGATTATCTGATTGTTGAACTGCCAGGAGTCCACATCGTTATTGTTGGACCAAGTTTTTCATCCAATTCTGCTAAAGCTCTTTTTCGAGCAGCAATTGTTTCCGGCGTTTGCCCAATTTCACGATTTATACGATCGCCAAGTACCTCATTCATTGTCCTTAAAATTTTCCTAATTGTTTGCTTTGTATAAGCCTTTAATTCTCTTGCAACAAAAGAGCCGTAGGCTTTTATATCCTCACCTTCTTTAATAAGAAGATTAGCATCTTCAATCTGTCCTGGATTTTTTGGGTCTAAATCTCTGCCTTTGGCTATTAATTTAGATGCTTCATGCCCGAGTTCTCTTGAAAAAGCATTTCCGCTAAAACTTGCCTGCTGTTTTTTATAATTTGGTTGAATTGAATTAAATGCAATATTCATATTTTTTCTCTCCTTTTTCTTCTCTTTTTTAAATAACATAAACTTCCATTTATAGAAAACTCCTGAAGAAAAAAATTGATAGTTTTCAGTAATAATATTTACAATTCGTTATAGTTTATCTAAAATAACGTGTAATATAATTTAAATTAAAGAAAATTGTCATTGCGAGGCATAAAGCATGTATTTAAGCTAGAATTAATTTTACGAAGCAATCTTCCAAATGACAACATAACACTTTGGAAGATTGCTTCGTTTGTACAATAATGGTGGAGTGCAATGACTATTGCCTCGCAATGACAGAGAACGAAATTAATAAATAGGACTAAGAGAAAGAAGAAATATGGGAATAGTAGTTCAAAAATTCGGCGGCACATCAGTTGCGGATTCTAAAAAAATTAAAAACGTTGCAAACGCTGTGATAAAAGAATATAAAAACGGCAATCAGGTCGTTGTTGTTGTTTCTGCAATGGGACACTCGACAGATTATCTTATAAACCTTGCAGGAGAGATTACTCAAAAACCGGACAACAGAGAAATGGACATGCTTATTTCTTCCGGCGAACAGGTATCTATGGCGCTTCTGGCTATGGCTATTCACGAAGCAGGCTATCCCGCTGTGAGTCTTCTTGCTTCTCAGGTAGGGATACTTACTGAAAGTGTGCATAACAGAGCCAGAATCATAGATGTAAAAACTGAAAAACTTGAAAAACATCTGTCTGAAAACAAGATAATTGTAGTTGCAGGTTTTCAGGGTATAACAAAAGAAGGTGAAATCACAACTCTTGGAAGAGGGGGATCGGATACATCGGCGGTAGCTCTTGCGGTAGCTTTAAAAGCTGATAGATGCGATATTTATACTGATGTAAGAGCTGTTTATACCGCAGACCCAAGATATGTCCCTAAGGCAAGCAGGCTTGAGCAAGTTTCTTATATAGAAATGCTTGAACTTGCAAGAGTTGGAGCTAATGTACTTCATCCGAGATCAGTTGAAACTGCAAACCAGTTTAATGTTCCGATGAGAGTGAGAAGCAGTTTTTATCTTGATGATCCCGGAACTTTAATTATAGGAGTAGAAGATATGGAAATTTACAGACCGGTTAATGGAGTGGCAGCAGACAAATCACAGGTCAGAATAGCAATTTTGAAAGTGCCTGACCAGCCGGGGATTGCCGCAAGAATATTTGGTGCGCTTTCAAAAAACAACATAAGCGTTGATATGATTATCCAGTCGTTGGAAGAAGACAATGCAAACAATATTGCCTTTACTGTGGACGAAACTGACCTGAATAGTACTCTTTCAATACTTGAAGAAGTAAGGATGAATTTGGGAGCAAAAGAAATAGTTGTCGACAATGATATTGCAAAAATAAGCATTGTCGGAGCAGGCATGATTGATAGACCGGGCATTGCCGCTTCAATGTTTGAGGCGCTTGCCGAGCAAAATATTAACATTAAAATGATTGCCACCAGCGAAATTAAAATCAGCTGTCTTGTTGAAAAAGAAAGAGCTCATGAGGCTGTAAGAGCCTTGCATTCCAAATTTGAACTTGACGATGAAAATGCGGAAGCTGATAAAGTAAAATTATAAAGATGAAAAAATTAATATTAACAGTTTTTCTAATTCTGTTGTCTTTTAAAGTGCACGCACAAGGTAATTTTAAACCTTTTAAAATGGTTTTTCTTCCCGACGCACATATTTCTTTTAAAGAAGAAGACGGCTGGATTCTTTATAAAGAAAGTTTTGTCATATTTCAAGATGTGATTAAGAATCTAAAAACAGTTCCTGAGCTTGATTATGTAGTTTTCGGCGGGGATTTAACTGACAATGATGACAATAAGCTGGGTGATTTACCTATGTTTCTTGATACTCTTGAAGATGTAAATTTTCAATATTTTGCAATTTTAGGAGACAGGGATGCTGACTTAAAAGAGGGCTACACAAAGCAGGATTTTTGCTCTGAATTCAGGAGCAATGGATTTGAAAACCCGAATATAACATACTGGATGCAGCAACCGGCAGATAATCTGCTTTTTATTGGTCTTGATACATCCATTAATAATGAGCTTAAGGGGAAAATTTCGTCAGATGAACTGTTATGGCTGGATGACATTTTAAAAGCAAATCCTGATAAATTTACGGTTATTTTTATGCACCATCCTGCAATTCCAACAACGCAGGTCGATAAAACTGCCTGGAAAAGCTTTCTTTTGGAGAATTCAGAAGAGTTTTTAAAGGTTATAAACAAATACCCGCAGGTAAAATTAATTTTCAGCGGACATCATCATAATTTTGCTGTGCAAAATATTAATAACAAGCTTTTTGTTTCAACTCCTTCAATAGTTACTTATCCGAACAGCTATAAAATCATAAAAGTTTATCCTGATAGGCTTGAAATTGAAAACAAAGACATAAGTTTTAAACAAATTATAAAAAAATCAAAAAATATTCTTGTAAAAACTGAATATGCAAAGCAGTTTGATTCTAAAAATCCGAATAAAGTTTTAAAATTTCAAAGGGGCGCAGGGTTTGGCAGAAATAAAATTTATTATTATAGTTCCATGATAAAATAATTTTATGGAAAAACTTAAGCAGGAAATAAACAGGCATATAAATTCCAAAAACAATATGTGGACTGGGCTTGTCGTTTCTACAAGTGGAACCTTGGCATTGTTGTTTAATCTTAATAGTCCTTTAAAAATTATGTTTTTGGTTATAGTGTTTTTGTTCAGTATAGGATTATTAAGTGTATACAGATCAAGAAGTCGTTATATAGATTATTTAATAGAAAAAATGGGAGAATAGGATGAACACATATGAAATTATACAAATAATTGGTGGGATAGTTATAACAGCTATGCTAACATATATTATTTATACGGAACTAAAGGAAAGCAGAATTCCTAAATCTCATTAGCTTTAATATAAAATCAATGACAGAAATACTTTTAGGAAACAAAAAAACAGACAGCCACTATGAAACCTCTCAGGGGCTTCATCTTAATTATGACATTATTATGCAGATGATGGAGCCGGAGTCAAAAGTGCTGGATTTGGGTTGCGGAGCCGGCGAACTTCTTGAACTCCTTAAGCACAAAAAAAATATAAGATGCAGGGGTGTGGAAATAAATGAAGATAACGTAATTAAGTGTATTGAAAAAGGACTGTCGGTTTTTCAGGGAGATATTGATGAAGGGTTGAAAGACTATCAGGATAAATCTTTTGATTATGTGGTTCTGAACAGAACTCTTCAGTGTACGCACAGACCTGATTTTGTAATCAATGAAATGCTTCGTGCGGGCAAAAAAGTTGTTATTAGTTTTCCTAATTTTGCTTATTGGCGTGTGAGATTTCATTTATTTACTGCCGGCAGAATGCCAAAATCTAATATGCTTCCTTTTGAATGGTTTAATACCCCTAATATTCACCTTTTAACCATAAAAGATTTTAAAGAATTCTGTAAAACAAGACAGATTGATATTTTAGAAGAAATATATATGAATAAGGCAATAATAAAGAAAAATATTTTATTAAATATATTCCCCAATTTTTTTGCGGAAGAAGCTATTTTTATAGTTTCCCGTGATATAAGCAAAGCAAATTTATAGCAGTATTTTATTAATTTTTTAAGCAGTAAGTAAGAGGATTTATAAGTTGGACAGGTTTTTTGGGCTATTCGGTATTATCGTGATTTTAGGGCTTTCTTATCTTATGTCAAACAATAAAAAAGCCATTAACTGGAGAACAATTATTTCAGGTCTTCTTCTTCAGCTGTTAATCGCTGTTTTTGTGCTTAAAACTCCTTGGGGACATCAGATTTTTGCTTATATAGGGCATTTTATAACTAAAATACTTGAATTTGCCGACGAGGGAGGCAAGTTTGTTTTTGGCGGACTTATAAATCAGCCGCTTCTTGATAAAGTATTAGGGGCTGAAAACAGTTTTTTGTTTGCTTTTAAAGTTGCTCCAACCATAATTTTCGTTGCAGCACTTGTAAGTATGGCTTATCATCTCGGAATAATGCAGAGGATAGTGGCAGTAGTTGCCAGAATTGTCTATAAAATAATGGGAGTGAGCGGAAGCGAAGCTATTTCAAACGTGGGCAGTGCCTTTGTTGGGCAGGTTGAAGCCCAAATTCTAATTAAGCCGTACGTTGCAGGCATGACAGAATCGGAACTTTTAGCTTCAATGACAGGAAGCATGGCATGTATTGCAGGGGGAGTAATGGCGGTTTATATTTCAATGGGAGTGCCTGCCGAGTATCTTCTGGCGGCGAGTGTTATGGCTGCTCCCGGCGCTCTTGTAATTTCAAAAATGGTTTTTCCTGAAACCGAGGAATCCGAAACAAAAGACGATATTAAGCTGGAAATCAAAAAAACAAACGCTAATCTTGTTGATGCACTTGCGCATGGAGCAAGTGAAGGCATGAGAATTTCCATAAACGTTATAGCTATGCTTATCGGATTTATTGCGCTTGTCCATATGGTAGATGCTTTGCTTGGATATGTCGGAACTGTTTCCGCAAATATTGGGCTTTCACTTGGTTTTGTCGGGATTGACCTTCATCATTTAAGCCTTAGTGTTATTTTGGGAAAAGTTTTTTCAATATTTGCGTGGTTAATGGGGGTTCCCCTTCAAGAAGCAAGTCATGTAGGCGCGTTAATGGGAACAAAAATGGTGCTTAATGAGTTTGTTGCATATTTAAACCTTGCGCCTATCATTAAAGGCACATCCGATATTATTCTTTCTCAAAAATCAATAGTAATAGCAAGTTTTGCTCTTTGCGGATTTGCAAATTTTGGTTCTATAGCAATTCAGGTTGGAGGAATTGGAGAACTTGCGCCTGGCAGGCGTTCTGATTTGGCAAAACTTGGCTTTAAGGCTTTAATCTGCGGAACTATGGCATCTTATCTTTCAGCAACAATTGCCGGGATTCTTTTTTAGGTAGTGGTACATCAAGTGCTGATAATTATAAGTAAAGTCAAATCATATCAATGCTTTAAACGATTACTTAAGAAAGGTGATGACCATCACCCTTTTTTAGACAGCCGGACATCCTGAAAGTTTTTCAAGCCAGATTTTAAAATCCGAAGTTTTTGAAAATATTTTATAAGGATTTTCTGCTTCCAATAAATCGGAATTTGTAGTCGAAGCCCAGGTTACAGCTATAGGGAGAACCCCTGCTTTTTTTGAACTTGTAATATCAGAAGGCTGGTCGCCCAGATAAACTGCCTGATTCGCAGGAATTTGCCATAGTTTGAGTAATTTTTCCATGCATTGGTCTTTAATTATTCCGGTGGTTGAGCCTGTTTCCACATATTCAAAATATTTTCTTATGCCGTAATAATCAAGAGTGATATAAACGGAATGCACGCCTTTTCCGGTAACCATAGCCATTTTAAAGTTATTATTGCTTGCAAACTCAAGAATTTCATTTACTCCGTCAAAAACAGCGGGGCAAAGATCATGGTTTTCGGTATAAATTTTTATGTAGGCATCAAGGCATTCTTCCCATCTGTCAGGTGCAAGGCTTTTGACAATGCCTTCTTCTGTCTGTCCAAAATATTTTATAACTTCGCTTTCGGAGTATTTAACGCCGAGTATTTCTTCAAACGCAAGCTGAAAAGACTTTATACAAAGAGGCAAAGTGTCTGCCAGAGTGCCGTCAAGATCAAAAATTACTGCTTTTATTTTATCCATTATTCTTTTGCCTCCATCCACGTAGGGCTATATGTTATGTCTATTACAAGAGGTACTGTCAAAGGCTGGTCAAGCTCCATGCATTCCTTAACAAGTGCTGTTATCTGTTCAAGTTCAACTTTAGGGACTTCTAACACAAGTTCATCATGAACCTGAAGAATTATTTTTGAAGCCAAGCCTGAATCTTTAAGCCTATGGTATAGCTTTATCATAGCCAGCTTTATTAAATCAGCCGCCGCCCCCTGTAAGGGCGCATTAATGGCGGCACGTTCCGCAAATTCCCTTATTGTCTTGATTCTGCTGTTTAGATCATCTCGAAGATATCTTCTTCTGCCGTAAATTGTCTCAACATATCCAAGAGCGTGAGCTGAATAGATAGTTTCGTCCATATATTTTTTTATTTTAGGATAAGTTTGAAAATATTTTATTATTATTTCTTTTGCTTCAGAAGGAGTAATGCCAAGGGATTCCGAAAGACCGTAACTTGTCTGACCGTAAATTATACCGAAATTTACCGCTTTTGCCTTCCTTCTCATTTCCTTTGTTACTTCTTCAAGGGGCACTCCAAAAACTTTGCTTGCGGTTTCTGCGTGAATGTCCTCATTATTTCTGAAAGCATCTGTTAATATTTCATCATGTGTTACATGTGCCAGCAATCTAAGCTCTATTTGAGAATAATCAGCTGAAAATATGACTGAGTTTTCTCTGTCTTCGGAAATAAATGCTGCTCTTATTCTGTTTCCTATAGTGGAGCGAATAGGAATGTTCTGCAAATTAGGATTACTGCTTGACAGTCTTCCTGTTGAAGTGATTGTCTGGTTAAAACTCGTGTGAATTCTGCCAGTTTTATGGTTTATAAGCAGGGGAAGCGCATCTACGTAAGTGGATTTTAATTTTGAGAAATGTCTTTGGGTCAGCAATAAGTCAATTATAGGGTGTACATGCTGTAAAGATTCAAGCACTTTGGCGTTTGTGCTGTATCCTGTCTGGGTTTTCCCTTTTACAGGAAGTTTTAGTTTGTCAAAGAGAATACCCGCAACCTGCTTTGGGGAATTTACATTAAAATTTTCACCTGCCATCTGGAAAATCTTTTCTTCAAGCTTGCAAATATTTGTATGCAGCTCATCAGATAAGCTTTTTAGGTATGCTGTATCAATAGCCACGCCGTTTCTTTCAATTTCAGCAAGGACAGGAACCAGCGGATTTTCAATTTCATAAAAAAGTTTTTCTTCGTCCGGTGTGAACTTTTCTGCATAAACGCCTCCCAGCTCAAGAGTAGATTTTGCATCGCCGCAGGCATAAGCAGCAGCTTTTTCTATATCCACTTTGTCCATTGTGATAGAGTTCTTGCCTGTTCCGATAAGCTCATCTATGGAAGTCATTTCATATCCAAGATACCCGAAAGCCTGTGCTTTTAGTCCATGCTTGAACGAAGGATTTTTGACATAGCTTGCTATCATTGTATCCATAATTACGCCGGATAAATTTATGTCATAGTTTTTAAGGACGTTTATTTCGTACTTTGCATTCTGGAGAATCTTTGGTTTTTCAGGGTTTTCAAAAATCGGTTTAAGTTTTTCCAGAATATAATCAGAATTTAACTGCTGCATTTCCTGATTTCCTAAAGGCTGATGACCAACAGGAATATAAACCGTTTTAGTCTCATCAGGGTTATAATTTTCTGCATAAACCTTATTATTTTTTGTTAAAATATTGGGGTTCCAGCCAAAAGAAAGCCCTACAAGCTTTGCGCTAAAAGTATCAAGAGAAGTTGTTTCTGTGTCAAAAGAAAAAACAGAAGTTTCATCCAGTATTTTAATAAATTCCTCAAATTTTTCGCTACTATTAATTATTTCAGTATTAACTTCAAAGGTTTTTTTAGATTCCTGCTGTAAAAACTGGTTTAATCCAAGCCCGAGCTGCATTTGCCCGAGCGAAGCGGGAATTAAAGAATCGTCACCCTGAACTGGTTTCAGGGTCTTTCTTGTATTGGATTCTTCTTTTAGCTCTTCTTCAGGCTCGATTTTAACAAGTTTACCGCCGTTAAAGTGCGATAGAAGTTCAGGAAGTTGTGTTAAAAAGTTGTGAAACTGCATCTCCCTTAAATAAGAGCTAAGTTTTTTCACATCCGGCATCGTTATATGAGTATGTTCAAAATCAAAATCTATAGGCACTTCTTTGCAAATGGTAGCCAGAAACTTGCTCTTATATGCCATTTCTTTTTCTGTTTCAAGCTTTTGTTTAACGCTTTTTGACTGAATTTCGTCCAGATGTTTATAAATATTTTCAACAGAGCCAAACTGCTCAAGAAGTTTTACTGCTGTTTTATCGCCTATTCCTTTAACTCCGGGAATATTATCGGAAGAATCCCCGCTTAAAGCTTTATAATCAACAACCTGCTCAGGCCATACACCCAGTTTTTCGTGCACTTTGTCTTTATCAAATTCTATAAGTTCGCCTTTTGAAGGAATAAGGACAGAAACGGCATTTTCAGCGCTTATAAGCTGAAAAGAATCCTGATCCCCTGTAAGTATAAGTGTTTTATGCCCTAGTTCACTTGCTTCTCTGGCTATTGTTCCGATAATGTCGTCGGCTTCAAACCCTGCCATCTGGTAAATTGGTATTTCAAGGGCTTGAACCCCTTTTATAATAAGACCAAGCTGTTCGCCGAGAGAATCAGGCATTGCCTGTCGATTGGCTTTATACTCGGGATATTCTTTAAGCCGGAAAGTATCTCTTCCTTTGTCGAAGGATACGGCTATCGCATCAGGCTTAACTTTCCTAAGCAAATCAAAAATAGCTTTCAGGAAGCCATAAACAGCCCATGTATTGACATTATTGGTTGTTTTCATCCTTGTGCGTTCCAGCGCAAAGAAGCTTCTGTATGCCAGCGCATGACCGTCTATTAAAATCAAAGTCTTTGAAGCCATGCTTTCCTCCCGTGTTTTGTTTTAATAGAATCTTATGACAAAATTATTTACTATTCCAGCTTATAAAAACATGCTATATTTTATTAAAGTATTTTAAAAGGTGTTGATAAGATGAGCAATGCAAGCATTATTGTTGCTTATGATGGTGAAGCATTAAAAGACAATTCAATGGATATACAGGAACTTGCTTTGGCGCTCACTGGGATAGGAGAGATTTTTCAAGAAGCAAATTTTATATTAAATGGAGCAAGTACTAAAACAACAGTAAAAGTTAAAGCGGATTTTCAAAAAGGCTCTTTTGAAATTTTATTTGATGTTTATCAGCAAACAGTAAGTTTTTTAGATGTTTTTAATTCAGGTCAAATTACAGGTGCTGTAAATCTTGCAGCAATTATAGGATTAGGCGTTGGAAGTTCAAAAGGTTTAATATGGCTTTTCAAAAAATTAAAAAATAAATCTGTTATTAATATAAAAGAGGAACAGGATAAAATTATCCTGATTACGCAAGAAGAAGAAATAATAATAGAGAGAAATCTTTATGAATTATATACAAATACAAAAGTTCGCAAAGCTTTATATAGAACTTTAAAGCCTCTTGAAAAAGAAGGCATTGATATTTTTCAAATAAAAAATGAAAAAAAAGAAGTTATAAACGAAGTAAAAAAAGAAGAATTACCTTATTTTTCCATACAGCCAATGCAGGAACAAATATTAGAATCACCTCCAGGTGAAGTTTTTCTGAACATTGTTAGTGTTTCTTTCAGAGAAGGGAATAAATG
The DNA here is from genome assembly GCA_020720345.1 of Candidatus Caenarcanum sp. Taxonomy (GTDB): domain Bacteria; phylum Cyanobacteriota; class Vampirovibrionia; order Gastranaerophilales; family UBA9971; genus DYOT01. The sequence goes on along the minus strand of DYOT01000013.1, from coordinate 2,181 downwards.
GAAATTTACAGATGGACAAAGAGATTTTTTTGCTACTATTAATGATTTACAATTTTTGTATGGCGTAAATAATAACCTAATTTCTTTTTCTAAAGATGATAATTTCAAAGTTTTGTTAAAAATGAAACAGTGGAATACAGAAGAAGGTTTAAAAACAGAATATATAATAGAAAAAGTTGTTGAACATAAAGCGGCTAAGCAACTTAAACTGGAGTTGTTTAAACAGAAAGAGAATTAATTTTTATATTTTCAAGAACAGCTTTTACGGCAGTAGACTTGTTCAAAGGATAAAAATGAATTCCGGAAACTTCACTGTCTAAAAGTTCATTAACCTGATTAGTTGCAAACTCAACGCCTATCTGCTTGATAGCTTCTTTGTCGTCTTTAAATTTTTCCAGTTTTTGCGATAAACTTTCAGGAAGCTTGCATCCGCTGAGCCCTATAATTCTTTCAATCTGAGAAAATGCTGTTATCGGCAGAATCCCCGGAATTATGGGAATATTTATGTCTTTTTGCTGCGTTTTTTCCAGAAAATTGAACCAGCTTTTATTGTCATAAAACACTTGTGTAATAATAACTTCAGCGCCGGAATCAACTTTTTTCTTAAGATTTTCAACATCGGCTTCCAGAGAACAGCATTCAGTATGGCATTCAGGATAGCCGGCAACGGCAATACCAAGATTTGTGTTAGCTTTTATAAATTCCACCAGCTCGTTTGCATATCCAAAACCGTCTACAGGTTTGACAAAACAGGTTTCACCTTTGGGAGGATCGCCTCTTAATGCAAGTATGTTATCGATTCCGGCTTCTTCGATGCTTCTTAAATATTCAATAATATTACCTCTTGAAGAACCTACACATGTAAAATGAGGCATCGGCTGAATTTTTAGTTCTTTTTTCAGCTTTATTACAATATCAAGAGTAGCTTCTCTTGTGCTTCCTCCTGCTCCGTAAGTTACAGAAACAAAAGCGGGATTAAATTTTGCTAAAACATTTAATTCTAGAAAAAGTTCGTTTATTTTCACGCTTAATTCATCCGCAGTTTGTGCTTTTGGCGGAAAAATTTCAAAGGATATGACCGGTTTATTTGAATTATAAATTTCTTTTAATTTCATTTTTCTATCTTAAATTAAACTTACAACTATTGTAAACAATCTCCTACTTTAACTTTTCTGTTTATATAATAATTTGTCCAGTATTTTCTTAAAAAACCGTAAGCCTCGATGCTTCCCGCCAGAATGGCTTTATCAGGATCAGCCGTTGAAATTATTAAATTATTCCCTTTTTTATAAAGAATTATTCCGGGCGTATTTGCAGGGGTGCTTAAATCAATAACTTTGCTTGCCTGAATAAATAAAAAAACATTTTTATGGAGGGTATAGCTTCTTATCCAGGGATATAAACCTCTTATATCATTATGGATTTCATGGGAATGCCGGCTCCAGTTAATTGATGCATCTTCAGGAGCCAAAGCGGGAAAGTAATTTGCGTTTGCTTCGTCCTGTTTTTGCGGAATGAGTTCAGCTTTTTCCAGCCTGTCAAGAAGCTCAGCAAGACTTGCTCCGGCAGCAAAAGCGCATTTTTTCTTTAAATCTTCACCGGTGTCATCAGGAGAAATATTTATTTCCTTCTGGAGTAAAATTTCGCCCGTGTCGATGGTTTCATTCATAAGATGAAAGGTTATTCCTGTCTTTGTTTCACCGTTTCTTATCGCTGAAGCATAAGGATTGCTGCCCCTATGTTTTGGCAATAGTGAAGGATGACAGTTAATAAATGCAATTTTTGCAAGATTTATTGTTTTTTTAGTTAATATTTCGCCCCATGAACCTACAAGAATTACGTCAGGCTGAAGTTTTTTCACTTCACGCGCAAATTTTTCAGTGTTTGCCCTCTCTGCCTTGATTTCATATAAATCTTTATTTCTTATTATTGCAGTTAAAGGGCATGGCATAAATACATCCCGTAAAAAATTAATGGGTTTAGTTGAAAGATTTCTTTCCCACCTGAAAACGCCGACAACTTTATGTCTGGATTTTAATATTCCTAGAAGCAGCGATTGCGCAAGCTCTCCATAACCCAGTAAAACAATTTTAAGCATTTATTCCAACTAGACCCATTTATTCAGGACTTTTATATATTTTAGCATATTGCCTGATTGCTCAAGGTCAATTTGCCATAATA
>DYOT01000194.1 GCA_020720345.1 Candidatus Caenarcanum sp. | reverse complement strand
TGCCTTTATAAAATTCAAGAAAAATCCTAAATTTAATTTTGAGGCAGTATAACTTGTATTTAATACTAAAATATAATAAAAATCATAAAAATACGCATAAAACCAAAAATCTTCCTTAATACTTCTTTATAAGTTATAATTTCCTTATCATGTCTAAAAATAAAGTTATAAATACAACATCTGCATCACAAATTTTAAATTTGGAAAAAGATGTTTATAATATAAAAAATGATGCAGACAGGGCAAATGTCCTGTTAGAACTTGGATTGATTGAGTCTTTTCGCAAAAATTACGATAAATCAATTAAACATATCGAAGAAGCTCAAAAAATATATCTCGATCTTAAAGACATTATTAAGGTGGCAACATGCCTTGCAGAGCTTGCTTTAATCTATTACAAAGAATGCACTGACAGGTTAATCAGGTCTTTAACGCTCTTAAACGATGCCAAATACATCATTGAAAAGCTGAAAGATGAAGAAAAAAAACAGGTAGACGCTAAAATATTTCATTATTACGGAATTATTTATTTCTTTGAAAAAAGATACAGCGATGCCCTTAAATATTTTAATTCTGCCCAAAAAACTTTGACGCCTGACAGTCTGGAATATGCGAAAGTCCTTGATAGCCTTGCAATATTTTATTTAAGAACAGACAATCACCAAATAGCAACAGAATATATAAAAGAATCACTTTCCATTAAAAACAAAATCGGTAACGAACGTGAAATTTCTGTTACAGAACTGCTGTTTGGAAGATATTTATCAAGTATGGAAAATTATGAAGAAGCCAAAATTCACCTTTCAAAAGGCTTAATAATAATAGAAAACATGAATGACGCTTATACAGCTGCAAGAATAAAGAGCGAACTTGCAAAAGTATATTTTGAACTGGGTGAATATAACAAGGCGGAAAAATTCTCGCTTCAGTCTATAGAAATGGCTGAAAATTTAAAACTTGATATAATTTCTGCTTTTTCATACTGTATCCTTGCAAATATTCATGTTCAAAAAATGAAACCCGAAAAAGCTCTTGAAATACTGGGAAGTATTGAACCCGTTTTTGAAAAGGTCTCTTTTCCAAGGGGTTACGGGTTTGCAAAAAGAATAAAATCACAGGCTTATTTATTATTAAACGAAACAAAAGATGCCATACAATCTCTTCATGAAGCTGTTGAGCTTTTTAAAGAAGCTGAAATCAATTCTGAAGTTGCAAGAAGTTATTATGAACTTGGAAAAATATATAAAAAATGCCTTGATTTCCCTATGGCTTCTTCAAGCTTACTGGAAGCCCTTAGTCTTGCTAAAGCAAACAAACTTTATGCATTAAGCAAAAATATTGAAGATATTTTATTCGATGTAGATGAAGAAGAATGGCAAAATATCATTAATAAAACGGCAAGAAAAGAGGAATTATTCTCTGACGGAAAATCTTTCCTTGATACTCTCACATTAATTGGGGATATGACACGGGCAAATACAGGAAACAGAACTCCTTTCCTTGCTCTTTTAAGAATAGGGCGCTCTATTGCAGCAGAAACTGATATAGATAAGCTGCTTACAATCATCACAGAAGAAACACAAAAGGCGCTTTTTGCTGATAGATGTACTTTATTCCTGCTGGACAGAGATACAAATGAATTATGGTCAAAAGTTGCCTTAGGCATGGGCAAGCAGGAAATAAGATTTCCTGCAAATATGGGACTTGCCGGTCATGTAGTAATGACAGGGGAAACAATTAATATAAAAGAAGCCTATAATGATTCCAGATTCAACAGGGAAATTGATAAAAAAACGGGCTATAAAACAAAAACTATCCTCTGTATGCCTATGAGAAACCTGAATCACGAAATTGTCGGGGTTTTTCAAATATTAAACAAATTCGGCAACGAATATTTTACGGAAGAAGACGAAGATTTGCTTGTAGCTATCGGTTCAAGTACGGGAATTGCGCTTGAAAATGCACGCCTTTTCAAAAAACAGCAGTCCATGTATGAAGATCAAAAACGTTCTTTTACAAGCTTTGTCAACACTCTTGCCGCATCAATCGATGCTAGAGACAAGATTACAGCCGGTCATGCGAGAAGAGTAACATTATACAGCGTTGCAATAGGCGAACAGCTAAATCTTTCAATAGAACATGTTGAAGCTATTGAACATGCTGCCCTGCTTCATGATTTTGGCAAAATAGGCATAAGAGACAGCGTCCTCTGTAAAGAAGGCAAGCTTACGGATGAAGAATACAGCCATATTCAGGAACACGTAAAAATTACCTATGAAATCCTTAAAAAAATGTATTTTGAAGCAAAATTTGCTGATGTTCCTGAAATAGCAGCTTCTCACCATGAAAAATACAATGGTCAAGGCTATTTCAGAAAACTGTCAGGACAAGACATACCTCTTGGAGGAAGAATACTTGCCGTATCCGATGTTTTTGACGCTATAACATCAAGGCGTCATTATCGTGAACGCATGCCCTTTCTGGATGTCTTAAACATTTTAAAAAAAGATTCCGGTACTCATTTTGATGAAAAAATAGTAAGCGAATTTTTTGAAATCAAGCTGGATAAAATATTTAATATACTTTTTTCCAGTGAAGAATACTCAGACATTGACAAGGATATGGAAATTTTTGTAAATTATTCTCTGGAAGAATTTCACCAGATAATTTTAAAAGAAGCATCTTCAAGAAACACTAAAGAAAAAACAGTTCTTGAAATGTTTGAAAAAGTTTATAATCCTCCAAAAGTTTAAAAAATATACTAAAATGAGTTTGGTTTTCGGAAAACCAGCACCTCCTTCTTTTCCTGACATTTAGTCAGAAAAAGTGGAGTCCTTTGCTT
>DYOT01000193.1 GCA_020720345.1 Candidatus Caenarcanum sp. | reverse complement strand
GCAAGTTTCTGGTTCAGGGTTTGTATAAGTTTTTTAATGTCGGTTTCGTTCACTCCCAGAGTATTATCAGGATAAAGCTTTAATAATCTATAACAGATATGAGCTTTTTCGATGGCTTCCTTATATCTTTTCTGTTTTTCCATCAAATATGCATATTGAAGATAAGCTTTCTTGCAGGTTGGAAGATATCTTAAAGACTGCCTGATTAGCTCTTCCGCACCGGAATAATCGTTTTGTTTATCATTTTTCTGGCTATAAAGAGTTATTGCCTTGTTTAATTTTTCTTCCGCAATGGAAAGCTTGGCGTTTATCCTGCCTGTAATGGGTGAAAGTTCTTCATTGTGGTAATAAGTTTTTTTCAATTCTTCCAGAAGAATTAAAGCTTCATCATAGTCATGGTCGTAACATAAGCTTTTTAGAACCTTAAATTTTTCGTAGTTGGAAAGACTGAAATCAAGCAGTTTTTTTAGCTTGTTGTGGCTTTCTTCAAAGTTTCCCAGTAAAAATTCTGCCCTTACTTCATTTAGCAAATCATAGAAATCATACGTCTCGCTTACTGAAAGGTTTATAAATTTTTGCCTGGTACTTTCCGGCATGCGCGCTTCATTAATAAGCTTGAATTTTGTTAAAGGAATTACGTTTCTGGAATTTTCTTTTGCTTTTAAAATATACTTTGAGTCATTTACAAAATCAGCTGAATTTGTAAAACCTTCTGCCCATTTTGCGTAGTATAATTCCGCAAGACCTGTTATAGCGTTGATATTGTCAGAATTTTTTTCCAGAATTTTAATATATAAAACACGTGCTTCTGTAAATTCGTCAACCGCAAGGTTATAATCAGCCTGCATTACCAGATTAAGTTCTTCATTGAGGTTATTAAACATATCTATTGTAGCTTTAGGCTTTTTAGCGACATCTTCCGCCTCTTTATAAGCAATTTTAATAAGCCTGTCAAGGTTTTGTTGTGTTTTTACGTGATCCGGCTTTATTTTAAGAGCTTTCAGGTAGCTTTTCTGTGCTTTTTCAATACTTCCGTCCTGTTCATAAATTGTTCCAAGCAAATAATAGGTTTTATATCTTGAAGTAAGCCCTGCATTTAAGGATTTTTCCAGATAAGTTTTAGCTTTTTCGTATTCTTTTGTTTTGTAATAATATTCTCCCATTGAATAATAAGCTTCAGAATTATTTACGCACAATTCCCTGGCTTTAAGCATTTCATCCTGAGCCAGAGGAAGCTGGCTGTTTATGTAATAAGCGGTTGCAAGACCTATATGAGCATATATAGAAGAAGGATTGTATTTGTATGCCGTAAAAAAACTTTCAAAGGCTTTTGTCAGGCATGCCTTTCTTGACTCTTGAGTTTCAGGTGTATTATCCATTGAAATAAATTTTTCAATATATATATTTCCAAGCGTAATAAAAGCATCAACATTGTTATAAGAAATTTTTACGGCTTTTTTAGCCATATTTTCTGCTGCTTCAATCCGCCCTTCTTTTAAAAGAAGGTTTGCTGAAAAAATAAAAAATTTTGGATTACTGCCTGTTTTGTTTTGTATCCTGTTAAGCTCTACCATCGCTTTTGTATTCTGGTCATTGTCAATATAAAGCTTAATAAGCTTAAAGGATGAGTCGGGGCTTGAAGAGTTTAAATTTGATTTAGAAGCGCTGCAAGGCAGAGAGCTCCACGCAAAAAGCAAAATCAGGCATATAATTATAATTTTTTTTTGTTTTGTTGGCATAAACATAAATCTAGTCAGAAATTATAAGTACTTCTTAAGTATACCGCTCTTAAATTAAATTTTGGATTTTATCTGCAAACGCCTTGAGCGGTATAGGCGAAGCGGGAGTGTATTTTCGGGAAAATCCGGCTTTGCCGGTTTTTCTGAAAATTAAACTCATTCCAGTATATTTTAATTGCATTTCCGGTTTTGGACAAATTTATAGATGTAATTTGTCATTAAATGACAGTTCACAAGTATAGGAGCAGTTACCCCATGGTAAAGGGAAAATCATTATTGTCATTGCGAAAGGACTCCACTTTTTCTGACTAAATGTCAGGAAAAGAAGGAGGTAGCTGAAAACCTGACGTGGCAATCCAAAGAGAAAACTCAATTTTCTTTGGATTGCTTCACTGCGGTTCGCAATGACAATTCGCATCTTTTAGCTTTCTTTCCTCTGCACTGGCAGTTACCCTTGCTGAATTGTTAAGGAATGTAAAGCTGCATGTTGCAAAAAAGGCAATTTTTCCCGCATGTATTTTTTTATTATATTAGAGAGATATATAAAACATATATAGTTTAAATAATTTAAATATAGGAGAAAAATCATGAGTATGAATTACGGTTACAACCCTTATCAAACAACAAACACTTACAACCCTTATCAAGCACAAGCTTCTTCCCCTTACAGCCCTAATCAAGCACAAGCTTCTTATTCTGCATACAACCCTTATCAGGCAACTTCTTATGGGCCGACAACCGCCTACAATCCTGTAGGATTAGTTAATCCATATGCAAACATAGGCAATTTCTCTGGAATAAATACTTCTCAATATCAATATCAAAGTCCTGTAGCATATTCAAATGCCGGTTATTCTTCATCTATCCAGTCCAATATGATGGGTCAATCTGCTTCATCAATGCTTCCAAGTTTAATGAATTTACTAAACATGATGGCAATATTAGGAAAATTTGGAGACCAGTCCGAGCAAGTCATTGATACTACAGAAGAAACTGATGCTTCAGTAACATCCCCTTTTAGTATAATACAGCAAATTCTTCAAAAACTGATTGGAATTCCCGATCAAAACGAAAAAGATGAAGAACAGAATACAAAAATAGCT
>DYOT01000192.1 GCA_020720345.1 Candidatus Caenarcanum sp. | reverse complement strand
GTGTTCCTTGTCCGATATTCCTTTTTTGACATTATGGATGGACAATAATTATATTGCGGTAAAAGATGACATTACCGACCGCAAGCAAGCAGAAGAAGCGCTAAAAGAAAAAGAAAAATTTCTGCGAACAATCTTTGACGGCATACAGGAACCCATGCACGTGATCGACAGGGATTATAAAGTTTTGCTTACCAATAAAAAGTTATTGGAAATGAAAAATGTAAAGCAGGAAGATATCCGCGGTAAATACTGCTACGAAGCCTATCAGGAACGCAATGAACTTTGCGGGCAATGCGGGGCAAAAGAAGTTTTTGAAACGTGAAACCCTTTTTTTTGATTAAATATCTGCCTCTGCCCGACGGAACCTATAGTTATTTCGAGGTATTTTCGTTTCCTCTTTTGGGAGAAAACGGCGAGGTTGACCAAGTTATTGAAATAACTCGCAACATCACCGAGCGCAAGCAGGCGGAAGAAGAATTAGTGAGTCCGGTATAAAAACCCCTCTTTTTTTAAGCTCGTCTAAATGCAATGTTTGGGAAATTGTTTGACTTTTTATTTGTACGGGCAAGAAATTGAGTTAATTTTATGAAAAACAAAATTTGAACAACAAAAATCTTAAAATTTGCCAAAATACCTGCAAAAATTTCATTATTGGACATAATTAGCCTGTAAATCCGTCCAAAATTGATACTCATCGCTATAGCAAAAGCGAAAAGACTAACTTTGAATTGTCCTCTTACCTTTAATTTGCCTGCTTTGGTCTTGTTTTTAAATTCTTTGATGGTGGCTTCTACGTTGGGTCTTATTTTTCGCCGTTCATTCGGTATTTTGCTAATGTTGTTATTGCGTTTGTTTTTCAGATAGTCAGCGTGTGTAAAATAGTATATTCCTTTGTATTTCAATATATTGCATTCTGTTTTCAAAGGACAGCCGGTGCATTTTTCGGTATCAAAAACTACTTTATTTCGTTTTCTTGTTGGTGTTGATTTTACTTCTTGTGCCTGACACTTTACAGTGTATTCTTTTTCATATTCAGGGTGTTGCGTTATCGTTAGTTCTATTTTGCCTTCTCTTCCTCTTACGGCGGTGGTTACAAGGGTAATATCGTGTTCTTCCATTTTTTTATCAACGCCTTCGTTGCCGTAACCGTCGTTGGTGTGAAGTTCGTTCAAGTCTGGTGTTTTTTCTATGAGTTTGTCGGTGCGTTCTTCGAGTATCTTGCTGTCGTCTATATTGTTCTTATTTACAGCTACATCGTCTATTAATTGAATGACGTTTTCAGGATTTGCCGTTTCTGTTGCATTAATTGTAAAACCTTTGCTCTCTTGCTCTCTTTTTTTGCGATAAGTGGCATTTTCATCATCTGGCGATTGCAACGTGCTGCTATTGAGGCCTTTATTGTCCTTAACCTTGGCTTGTCCTTCAATAATGATAAAATGTACGATGTAGGCTCTTTCAAAATGCGAAATTTTTCGGTGTCTAAATATATCATCTTAACTCGTTGATAAACTGCGTGATAAATTTCTCCGAGTTTTTGAAGTTCATGGGGCAGGTCTGATGATTTTAAGCCATATACATAGTGCTGACTACCAAGTTTGCCGTAAGGTTTAAGTTGTTCCACAAATATTTCTTTGTCAGAATCTTTCAATATTCTTGAAAGTCGCAAAAGGACTTCTATCAACAGTTGTATGCGGCTTTATTTTCTTATGTTTGAGGCTATTAGGCTTGAATCGCTGTGTTGAATATCTGTTTTTATTTTCAGTTTTTAAAGTTGTTCTGCTGTCAGGTTATCAAATGTTTTCTCCAACAAATTAATTTCCGTTTCTTGTTCATAATCATCTAAGCGGTTTTGAAAGTTGAATATAGTTGCCCTACTAAAAGGCTCTGTGTCAATGTGATATAGTGAGCTTGCCGAACTGCTCGATAATCCTAAGGCGGCTTTGGTTCGCAAATCAAACATGATACTTGACATCAACTCATTGTAACTCCAGGATTTACGCTCTTTCAATATCAGGGCTGAAACTAATACATTTACAGGCACGTTTGGATGGCTTCCTTGTTTCTGAAAACAAGACTTTGTAATCGCTTTCTTTTATATTGGAAAAAATTATAGTGTGAAATGCTTTTTCAGGCGTTTTTTCTAAGACCTTTTGGTGCTCATTATTAAGCAGTTGCTTTTCAAGCGTGAATAACTCGGGTTGATTGTTGGCTTTAAACATGACCTATTAATAGGTTCTTAAAAATAGCAATTATATTATAGATAACCAAATTATTGCGATGATTATTTTTGAAAATTCACATCTTTTTTTTTAACCATTAAAAAATTATTTCTTATCTTTGAATTGTCTGAAAAATAGGTTTGAGACAGGATTCATTATATAAATTCAAAATAAAAGCGAATGCCGAGGATACCCGGAATGTAGTTGAAAGAGTATAATTTAATAAAATGATGAAAAAAATATTTAGTTTTTATCGTGATGGATTCAGGAATATGTCTGGTTCAAGCCGCAAGTTGTGGCTAATAATTTTTATAAAGTTATTCATCATGTTTGCCATTTTAAAGGTTTTCTTTTTCCCTGATTTTCTGGGTTCAAAATACAAAACAGACAAAGAAAAAAGCGATTATGTGATCAAACAATTAATTAGTGTCCATCCATAATGTCAAAAAAGGAATATCGGACAAGGAACACCGATTTAAGATTTCTGATTTTTCAACCACTTCAGAAATCAGAAATCGTTAATCTTTGTTCTTAAATCAAAAAAAATTCAGTTTATGGATGAACACTAATTAGTGTTCATCTATAATGTCAAAAAAGGAATATCGGACAAGGAACACTTATTTAAGATTTCTGATTTTTCAACCACTTCAGAAATCAGAAATCGTTAATCTTTGTTCTTAAATCAAA
>DYOT01000191.1 GCA_020720345.1 Candidatus Caenarcanum sp. | reverse complement strand
TAAAACAAAATGATTGTGATAACAATCATTGTCTGGACAAATAATTTAATACTCGTTCTGGTATAGATAGTTGTTTTTGCAACTTTTGTTTATGCAACTTTATGTATCATTATATATTTTTAATGCATTTTTTCTATAAAGAAGCTTCTCTTGTGGGTAGCCTCTAAAATATGATAATATTTAATTATGAAAAAGCGCAGAATTACAAAAAAAATAAGAATTGGTAATGTGGAAATTGGTGGAGGCGCACCAATCTCTGTACAATCAATGTGCAATACAGATACAAGAGACGTAAAAGCGACTGTTGAGCAAATTAGCAAATTGGCAGATGCAGGATGCGAACTTGTCAGAGTTGCAGTACTAAATATTGAGGCGGCGGAAGCAATAGGCGAAATAAAAAAGAAGATTAAAATACCGCTAATTGCAGATATCCACTTTGATTACAGGCTCGCTCTGGAATCTATGAATCAGGGAGTCGATGCATTAAGGCTTAATCCGGGAAATATTAATATAAAAGAGCATGTAGAAGCCGTCGTAAAGGTAGCAAAAGAAAGACAAATACCTATAAGAATAGGTGTAAATGCAGGCTCTCTTGAGAAAAATTTTGATTCCAGTCATGAAAAATTACATAAAAGCCTTGTCCAAAGTGCACTCAGACACGTAAAAATTCTTGAAAACCTCGATTTTGACCTTATAAAAATATCGCTTAAAGCCAGTGATGCCTTTACTACTATTAAAGCTTACAGAAAAATTTCCAAGAAAGTCAATTACCCACTTCATCTGGGAGTTACAGAATCCGGCTTGCTTAAGTCCGGTCTTGTAAAATCTTCTATTGGAATGGGTATACTTTTAATTGAAGGCATTGGCGATACTTTAAGAGTTTCTCTTACAGAGGATCCTGTTGAAGAAATACATGCAGGCTGGGAAATACTTAAAGCTTTAAATATTCGCAAAAAAGGGCTAAATTTAATAAGCTGCCCTACTTGTGGAAGATGTGAAGTTAAGCTTATAGAGCTTGCAAAAGAGGTTGAAGCAAAATTTAGAAACATAGAAAGTCCGCTAACCGTTGCGGTTATGGGTTGTCATGTAAATGGACCGGGCGAGGCAAAATCAGCAGATGTAGGTATTGCCTGCGCAAAAAAAGAAGCTTATATTTTTAAAAAAGGTGAAATAATAAAAAAAGTCCCGTTTAAAAATGCCCTGATTTCTCTTGAAGAGGAAATAATGGGATTATTAAACACCGAAAAACAGGAATAAAAGATTCTGTAATAAGCTTTTGGGGTGTTGAGGAGAATAAGAGATGATTAAAAAAGGTTTATTTATAACATTTGAAGGCGCAGACGGCTCAGGAAAATCGACACAGCTAAAAATGGCTGCTGATTATTTTAAAGCAAAAGGTTTTGACGTTGTCTGTACCAGAGACCCCGGTGGAACTGCATTAGGATCTAAAATTAGAGAAATTCTCTTACATCATGACGGAAAGATTGCCACTTATTGTGAATTATTTTTATATCTTGCAGATAGAGCCCAGCATATTGAAGAAAAAATTCTTCCTGCACTTGAAGAAGGAAAAACTGTTCTTTGCGACAGATATGTGGATTCAACGCTGGCTTATCAGGGTTATGCAAGAGGATTAGACAAAGAGCAAATTATGAAGCTTAATGATATTGTCGCAAAATCGCTAATGCCTGATATAACTTTTGTTTTTGATGTTAGTACTGAAATTGCGGAAAAACGTATTGGTAAAACAAAAGACAGACTGGAATCTGAGGCGGCTGATTTCCATAGGGCAGTGAGGTCAGGCTTTCTTAATCTTGCACAGGAATATCCTGACAGAATAAAAGTTATTGATGCAAGTCAGGATATTAATAAAGTTCATTACGACACAAAAGAAATTCTTGATAATTATTTATAAGAGTAAACCTATACTAAAACGAGTAGTTATTATAATAACTCGGTAGCCCTACTGTCTTATTTAAAATTTATATTGAAATAAATATAATAAATAAAAATAAAGGGGATAATATGGCTAAGACAAAAATATTAATTGCCATAGACGAACCCGCTTGGGCAAAAACAATAGTCCAGACTGCCTATAATCTTATAGACAGAAAAAATTCTGAAATAACTTTGCTTAACGTAGTTGAAACAAATATAGCAGAAGAAAATCTCTTCTATAGTGAGCCGGAAAAATTCATAAAACATGAGGCAGGAAAATCTGATTTTGCACTTCTTGAATATTTTCTTGAAAATTCAGACGTGGATTATAAGGGTTTTATATATAAGGAAGGAAATGCTGCTGAAACAATAATCAAAATTGTAGAAAATGAAAAATATGACCTTACAGTAGTCGGTTCTCATAATAAAAGCGCTTTAGAAAGAATATTTTTAGGCAGCGTTACCCATAAAATTACACGTTATGCTAAAAGTTCAGTGCTTGTAATAAATAACAGGTGTAATATCGAAATAGACAGCTTAAAGCCGTTTTCAATTATTATGGGGGTTGATATATCTCAAGATTCTTTTTATATGGCTGAAAATTTATGGAAATTTATTGACATAAATCGCGCACAGGTAACACTTTTAAATGTAACAGTACCGCCAAGCCTTGTAATTCCTCCTGATGCTTATATTTATATGAATCTGGAAGAAATAATAAAAGAAGCAGCAATTGTTTCGGAAAATATACTTGAAAATGTTTCTAATAAACTTAAAGATAGTAAAATTAACGTTGTAAAAAAATATCATCTTGTTGGCGATGCTGCTTCAACTATTCTCGATGAAGCCGATGCAATCAATCATAATTTTATAGCAGTAGGCTCTCACAGCAGCGGAGATATTTCCAGATGGCTGCTTGGAAGCGTAAGCACTAAAGTATATGAACATGCAAGACAGCCTGTCTTAATAATA
>DYOT01000012.1 GCA_020720345.1 Candidatus Caenarcanum sp. | reverse complement strand
TTATATAATTGTAAAGCTTCAGTTCTATTGAACATTCCACTTAAGTGTTGTCCTAATTTGCCGGTATTTTCCTGAAAATTTGTTTTATGAGGAACAGCTCTACATCCTTGAAAATTTTCACCGGCGAATATTTGAGCTTCTTCCATATTTTTTGCATAAAAAGGTATAGTCTGATCTTTTTCTCCTGTTATTTGCTCCATGTGACATTGTGTTGCATACAAATCAGCTACTGTTCCTTTGCTGCCACAAATAGAATAAGCGTTAACACCATCAATTCCCATTACAAAATCTCCTTTTCCTCTTATAAAATTATTCTTTATCCCTATATAAATATAAAAACAAAAGATGCGAAGAAATTGCCTAAAATATAAAATGAACTGTATTTATTTTAAATCGTAAATTCTTTTGTAGTTCCAGTAGCTTCTATAGACTTTTTTGACGTAATCTCTTGTCTGGGAATAAGGTATATTTTCTATAAACTCATCTAAATCGTTGGCGGGAATGTATGTTAGCCATTTACTAACAGCGCCCGGTCCTCCGTTATAAGCAGCTACAGCATAAAGCATATTACCGATAAGAGAATTTCTTGTATGGTTTAAATAAGCTGTACCAAGCCTTATATTTATTTCAGGGTCAAATAATTCTATACTGCTATAGCTTCCAAGATTTTTCCATCTTGATATATCTTTGGCAGTCCCGGGCAAAAGCTGCATAAGCCCTCTTGCATTTGAGGAACTCAGGGCAAAAGGGTTGAAATAACTTTCTTCTTTCATTAAAGAAAGGACTATTATCGGGTCAAGCTCATTTAATGCGGCATTTTGATTTATATTTTCAGGATAATAAACAGGATAAATCAGTTTCCATTTTGAGTCATTTATTGCAGGTTTTTCGGATAATTTCTCCATTTCGTTTCGTGCAATAACAATTGACTTCATAATAATTCCGTTTTGAAAACATATCCAGCTTTCAAAAAATGGGTCGTTTTTTAAAAAAGATAAAATTGTCTCATAATCACCAATATTTATTAATTCAACGATGCCGGCGCCATATTTTTTCGTAATTTCACCTGATGAATAAGGAAAACCAATTTGTGTTTGGTTTTCCGGAATTTTATTATACAAATTTGTTTTCCAGCCAGGATCAGTTCCTGTTTTTATAGCTGTTATTCGTCCCTCTGACCTGAAAGCATAATAACTGTCAGGATATTTAGAAAGTGTTTTTTTATAAAAATGCAGCGCTTTTGAGTCATCACCCTTTTTTTCATAAATTTTGCCCATCCAGAAAAGAATTGCGGATGCTGCCTTAGTGTTTTCATATTTTGCCATATGTTTTTCGCCAAGTTTTATCGCAAATTCATAATTGTCTTTTTTATTGACATAAGCGTCCTGAAATAAATTCCATAAGGCTTCCGATGCAAAACTGCCGTCGGGATACTTGCTTATTATTTCCCAATAGTATTTAAGGGCTTTATTTTTAGGCATTATATCAGCTCTTTGATACAACGCAAAATCTCTGGCAGTTCCTGAAAAACCTAAAATCTCATCCCAGCTTTTATCAGAGCTTTTAGAAGAAAGAGAAACATAATCAATCATAGCCTGCTGGAAATTTTCTCTCTTTTCACAATCAGAAGAGGATTTCCTCATGCCTTCTTTATAGAAATAAAGCGCCATATTTCTGTTGCCAAGTTCTTTATAACTTTTTCCAAGGTAATACCAGCTATATTTTAAAGGAACCTGTTTTAGATAAGAAATTGCCTGCGTATATTTTTCAGCCATAAAAAGAGCAGTAGCTATGTTTTTATTTTGCGAAACGGGAGCATTAAAATTTGAAGAAGATTTTTTGCTTAAGCTTTTTAGTCCTATGACACAATTTTGTGAAAATCTCCCTGAAGGTGCTTCTTCAAGATATTTAAGCCAGTATTGCGCCGCCTGATTTTTGTCTGTATCTTTATATATCTGCCCTAAATAGTAATAACTTCCAATAGCAAAGTTGGTTTCAGGGTATTTTTTTATTGTTTCAATAAATTGATTTGCGGCTTCCTGATAATTTAGTATTCTAATATAAGCTTGACCAAGGTTATAGCTTGCCTGAGCAGCAAGAGGACTCTCTTTAGATTCTGATAACAGTTTTTTAAATTTCAAAATAACTGTTTTTTCATCCTGCAATTCTGCGGCGCACTTTGCTTCGTAGAATAAAACAACGTCATAAGCAGGATAACCGGAAGATATTTTGGCATAAGTATGAAAAGCCTGCCTGTAATCGCCGCTTTTTTGATATTCTCTGGCTATTTTGTAAAGGTCTCTTGAGGTTTCTGTACTTTGAAAATTAAGCAATCCCGGAAGTTTAACAAAGGTAACAGCTAATAAAACCAGCCCCACGCCCAAAAACAAAACAGGTAAATTAAATAGTTTTTTCATAATAACCCGATAAAATAATTATAATAAATGCATATTAAATCCAGTATAGATTAATCATATATTTAAGTTCAACAGGCAGTTATAAATTTTCTTTACCAAATTATACTTGAATTAATACTTTTACGTGGTATAAAAATATTATCTTTTAAGATCGGAGCTGAATTTAAACTGAGTTTAACATTAAAGAATATAAAGCTAGCAAAACATGCCGGTTTTTGTTATGGCGTTAAGAGAGCTGTAGACCTTTCAATTAAAATAAAAAAAGATAATCCTGGAACTTCTGTATATATTTTAGGGCAGCTGATCCATAACAATCAGGTTATAGAAGACCTTAACAGGTTAGGCATCCAAACTATCCATGAAATTCCATCAAAGCCGGACGGAATTTATATTATCAGGACTCATGGTGTTACGCCTCAAACCATTCAGGAACTTGAATCAAAAGGCTGTAAAATCGTTGATGCTACTTGTCCCGACGTAAAAAGAGTTCAGGACAAGGCAAAAGATCTTGCAAAGGATGGCTATAGAGTAATTATTATAGGTAGAGCCGATCATCCCGAAGTTATAGCAATAAAGGCTCATTCTGATTTATGCTCCAAGCAAGAAGCGCTGGTTATTTCTTCCAGAGACGAAGTTTCTAAATTTATACCCGAAATTAAAACCGCAGAAAAAGTAGGCATTGTTATTCAGACAACCCAGCTTATCGAAAATTTTAAAGAAATTTTGCCTCTTATTGCTGAATATTCAAAAGAATTAAAAATTTATAACACCATTTGCGCTGCAACTTTTAAAAGACAGCGGTGCGCGAAAGCTCTTGCCTCTGAAGTTGAACTTATGGTAGTAGTCGGGAGTAAATCAAGCGCTAATACAACCCACCTTGCGGAAATCCTGAAGTCAATAAAGGAAACTATACTCATAGACACACCCGAAGAGCTTGAAAACTATAAAAGTATTATTTATAAAGCAAAAAAAATAGGGGTTACAGCAGGTGCTTCCACCCCTGATTACGTTATTAATGAAGTAATTAATAAAATGTCAGAACAAGCAGAACAAGGAGAATTAAATTCGTGACAAAAGCAGTTAAAGAAAAAGTTGCAAAGAAGCAACGCATTGAAGAGAGCGCAATTTCAGAAAATGAAATTAAAATCAGTGAATTTGAAAGATTATTAAATCAGTCTTTTAATTATAAGTTCAATATCGCTGACGTTGTTAACGGTACAGTCGTTAAAATTGACAAAACAGGCATTTTGGTTGACATAGGCAGTAAAACTGAAGCTATTTTACCATTAAGAGAACTTTCAAATGTTCCCTTCTCTAATCCTGAAGATATCGTTTCCGTAGGAGACCAGAAAGAGTTTTATATTCTCAGGGAAGAAAATGAAGAAGGTCAGATTATGATTTCCCTGAAAAGGGTGCATCTTGCTAAAAATTGGGAAAAGCTTGATGAAATTCGTCAAAAAGAAGAAACAATTACCGCAAAAATTATTTCGCTTGTTAAAAGTGGTGTAATCGCAGAAGTTCAAGACTTAAGAGGATTTATTCCAGCCAGTCAGCTAAGAACAGGCACTCCTCATGAAGGTCTTATCGGGCAGGAATTGCAGGTTAAGATACTTGAATCAGATTCAAGAAGAAACAAGCTTATCCTTAGCGAAAGACTTGCACTTGCTGAAGAAAGAAGAAAAATTGCCGGAAATGTTATTGCCGGTCTTGAAATGGATCAGATTGTGGATGGTGAAGTTGTAAGAATTGCCGATTTTGGAGTTTTTGTCGACATAATGGGCATAGACGGACTTCTTCCTATTTCAGAAATATCATGGCAGAGAATCAAACATCCTTCAGACATTCTTTCCCTAGGTCAGAAAATTCAGGTTAAAATTCTTAATATCGATAACGATTTAAACAGAATAAGCCTCAGTCTTAAGAGGATGGAAGAAAATCCCTGGACCCAAATTGAAGGAGAATTCAAAGAAGGACAGGTAATCAAGGGCACTGTCAATAAAATAACAGGATTTGGAGTATTTGTTACTATTTATCCAGGTGTTGAAGCACTTCTTCCTGTTGCAGAGATGTCTGACTCCCACATAAATCCATTTGATGTGGTCTCTGTAGGACAGGAAATTGAAGTCCTGATTAAAAGATTCGCTCCTCAGGAAAGAAGAATCGGTTTAAATATCAAGGACATAGGCAAATAACAGACTTATTTGCTTAAAAACAGTAATTCACTATCTTTATAAAGGACTTTCCAGCCTAGTTGTTGGAAAGTCCTTTCCAGATAGCTAAAATTTTCACGACCAATTTTTTTATCATACAGAACATATTTTATATTGTTTTTCTTTAAATTTTCAGTCCAGCTTCCCTGCTGGGTGTATATTTCAGTATATTTTTTTACATAATCATCCCCGTACATATCAAAACGTGTATCTATATATGAGCGGGAATTTGTAAAGTATAAAAGTTCGCTTCCAGCGTCTCCCCCTGCTAAAATTGGTTCTGATACTGGATTTTTATTGATATATTCTATGAAAGTCCGGTTAATGTTTTTAGGCAAGGCAGGAACAGGATAAATTTTAAACAGGCACAAAATAGACCCTGCTATAAAAATTATTAACAGGTGAGAAAAGGTTTTATAATTTTCATGAAAAATATATGATAATTGCTCCGGCTTTCTGCCTAAAATTTGCTTTATCGAAGAAGAATAAAAAACAGGAAGAAAAATTAACATAAATGTCAGGTGTCTAACTGAAAACATATACATAATAAAGCTTAAAACCATCATAATCCTCTCGGCATTCCTGATATTGTTTAATTTCAGGGTAAAAATAAAACTTGCTATGCCTAATAAAATAAAAAATGAGTTACTGTAATCTGCAAAAAAATTATAATGTTGAAGTTCAGCTATATTTGCGTTCATAAAGCTGCTGTTCCCAAGTGTAAAAAGGTAGCTGTAAAGAGCATAGCCTCTTGGATTCAAGAAAGTGGACAAAAAACATAGAATCCATAAAATAAAAGGCTTTATTGATTTATTTTTTATTGACCAAAAAGATACTTCTACCAACAGCCAGAGGATTCCAAAAATAAATCCCAGATGAATATTTGCCCAAACCATAAAAATCAGAGGAAGCAAAAACCATAAATATCTACTGTTAGCCTTTTCTTTATTAATCAAAAGAATATTCAGAACAGAACAAAATAAAATACTGAAAATGGCAGGTCTTAAGTCAATATTTATAAGCAAAAAAGCTGTTATGGGCAAAAGAGAAAAGCCGATCTCGGGGAAATGCCTGAATTTCCTTAAATGCAGGGAATAACCAAGCAGGGCAATAACAATGGCATTTAAGCAAGAGAAGACAAGAACCATTCCGTGGATTCCTGATATTTTATTTAACAAAGCGAGTAAAACACTAAAAAGCCATTGATAACAAACCCAATGAATGCTTTCAATCTGAAGAAAAGGGTGTCCAAGAACGTTTGTGAATGGTATGCACTTGTTTTGCAGAATCCATTCTCCCATTCGGATCAACCAGTAAGAATCGGTCGATTTAAAAAACAAACCGGCATCAGGAGATATTTGTTGAAAAAATAGTGTCTGAAAAAAAACAAAAACACAGGTTATTGTTATTATCCAACGATTTAAAAACAGAATTATTTTTTGCGCCATGTTTTTTTACTAATTCTGATATAAGGTTGCTGCGCCTACTGCGCCTGAAAAGTCGCTCAGTTTTGTTTTTACTATTTGTGTTTTTGATGCAGGGACAGCAAGGGATTTAATAAGAGATTTTTTAACGGTCATTTCATAGAATAAATCCACTGCTTCTATAAGTCCGCCGCCGAGAATAATTAATTCCGGGTTATAAAAATTTATTACAGAGGCGATTCCGCTGCTTAAGTATTCGGCTGCTTCTGTTATACAGTCAAACACCAGCTCATCATTCGCGTCAAGAGCGTCTTTTATATCCTTTGAGCGAATTATCCCGTTTTCTTTGATGGCTTCAGAAATAACTGACTTGTGTCCTTTTTTAAGAGAGCCGATAATTTTCTTTTCAATTGCAGTTCTTGAAGCATAAGCCTCAAGGCAGCCGTAACCGCCGCATCCGCAAAGCCTGCCGCCTGAACTCACAATAATATGACCTATTTCACCGGCTGTTCCTGTTGATCCTTTTAAAATTTTACCGTCGCATACAACTCCAGAACCCACGCCTGTACCGACAAAAATACATACAAAGTTTTTGTAACCAGCACCGCTCCCGAATTTCATTTCGCCAAGCGTTGCAACTTCCACATCATTTCCTACGTATGTAGGGATATTAAAGTGTTCTTCAAGTATTTTTTTGAATTCAACATCATAGCAATCAAGGTTTGGCGCAGAAATAAGGATTCCGTTCTTTCTGTCTACCTGCCCTGCTGCGCCAATTCCTATGGATGATATCTCAGAAAGAGGGATTTGCGCTTTGCATAAAGTTTTTTCAACTGTTTCTATGATTCTTTGAATTATTGATTCCGAGCCCGCTTTTTTGGTGCGCTTTTTTACAAAATCTATTACCTGTCCGTTATCTGCATCAACGATACCGGCTAAAACCTTTGTGCCACCTAAATCTATCCCTATTGAATAATTACTCATAAACTTTCAACTCCAGACTATAATTAGTCTATTTTAACATAATTTTTCACTTATAGCCTTTTTTGCCTGTATTAGGATTTGTATTGCCTTTTGAAGACCAGTTATTGGATTTGTCTTTGTCCGGTGAAGACCTGTAGTAACCCTTAACAAAGGTGCCGTCTTTTTTCTTGAAACCTTTTACATAAACATATTTATTGCCTTTAGAATCATAATAAACTGAAACTGTACTGCTTAAAGCTGGTTTCAAGCAACGACCGGAAGAATTTTCGGCTAGCAGCATATTTCCCCGAACCAATGGGGTGGTTAGAAGAAAAAATATTAATAGTAGAGATGAAACAGTCATTTAAGTGTGTTTCGTAGATTTTATTAAATATGATATTATTTTAATATGAAAAATAACAATAAAAAATACGCAATAATAATTGGAGCCGGACCGGCAGGTCTTACTGCGGCTTTAGAATTGCTTGAAAAAACAGATATAATCCCTGTCATTTATGAAGAAACTGATATGGTGGGCGGAATTTCCAGAACAGTCGACTATAAAGGCAATAAAATAGACCTCGGGGGGCACAGGTTTTTTTCCAAATTTGATAAAATTGTTGAGCGGTGGATGAATATTGAGCCTGAAATTCTTACAAGAAACAGGGTTTCAAGAATATATTTTTTAGGTAAGTTTTTTGATTACCCTATTTCATTAAATTTAAAAACTTTATCAAATCTTGGGATTTTCAGGGTATTTAAAATAGGTTTCAGTTATTTAAAAGTCAGGATTTTCCCCATAAAAAATGAAAAAAATCTTGAGGATTTTTTCATCAACAGGTTTGGGGAAGAGCTTTATAATACTTTCTTTAAGGATTATACGGAAAAAGTCTGGGGCGTTTCCTGTAAAGAAATTGACGCAAGCTGGGGGGCTCAAAGAATAAAGGGGCTTTCTGTTTCAAAGGCGGTTTTACATTTTGTCGGCAAGCTGTTTAAGAAACAGGATTCTAAAAACGTTGAAACAAGTCTCATTTCGCAGTTTATGTATCCTAAGTGCGGTCCCGGTCAATTGTGGGAAAAAACAGCCGACATAATAAAGTCAAAAGGCGCAGAAATTAATCTTAATCATCGTGTAATTGGTCTTAAGACTCAAAACAACAGTATTTCTGAAGCAATTATTGAAAATATTTCATCTGGAGAAACATTTTCCGTTAAAGGAGATTATTTTATTTCAACGATGCCGGTAAAAGATTTGATTAAGGCTCTTGAATATCCTGTGCCTGAAGAAGTCAGAGAAATTTCAGACGGCTTATTGTACAGGGATTTCATTACTGTGGGCTTATTGCTTAACAGGTTAAAAATTAAATCTGATGAAAATGGCTTAATTCCTGATAACTGGATTTACATTCAGGAAAAAAATGTAAAATTAGGGCGGCTTCAGGTTTTCAATAACTGGAGTCCTTATATGGTAAATGATTCAAGCAAGGTCTGGCTCGGGCTTGAGTACTTCTGCCAGGAAGGCGATGAACTCTGGATCATGAAAGATGCTGAATTTATTGATTTTGCAACAAATGAACTTGCCAAAATTAATATCATTGATAAAAAAGAAGTTATTGACGGCACAATAATCAGATTTAAGAAAGCATATCCGGCTTATTTCGGGACTTATAACAGTTTTGACACTGTAAAAGAATTCTTAAACGAGTTTGAAAACTTGTTTCTTATAGGAAGAAACGGTATGCACAAGTATAATAATATGGATCATTCTATGATGACAGCTATTACAGCAGTAGAAAATATTATTACTAGTGTTAAGACAAAGGATAATATCTGGAACATCAATACAGAAGCCCGGTATCATGAAAACAAGAGCTGATTAATTGGAGCGGTATAATAGTTTTTCCAGTATTTTTTTAAATTGAATCTTTGTATTGTCTACATCTTTAGAATTATCAATCACAAAATCAGCTTTTTTGATTTTTTCTTCCTGCGTAATTTGCATTAAAAGGCGTTTTCTGGCATCTTTCTCGCTGAGGTTGTTTCTTTGTATTAATCTTTGCAGCCTGATATCATCATCGGCAATCACTAGTAAAATATAGTCAAAAAACTTTTCCCATCCTGTTTCATATAGCTGAGGAACAGACACGGCAACTATTTTTTCATTTTTATTTTTTTCAAAGAATTCTTCCATTGCTTTATAAACTTCGGGATGAAGTATTTTTTCAAGCTCCGAAAGCTTGTTTTTATCATTAAAAACTATTTTACCAACTTTTTTTCGGTCAATTCGACCTTTGCTGTCTTTAACTTTAATATCAAAAAGGTTACTGATTTTTTCTATAATAACCTTATCTTTAGAAAGAATTGAATGCACAATGGTATCAGTGTCAATACTTATTATGCCTTCTTCCTGAAAGAAAGATTCTATTAAAGATTTGCCCGAGGCTATATTTCCTGTAATTGCAAGTTTTATCATCTGTTTATATTAAATCGTAAATCCGCACTATAGTATAATTTATTATATAGGAAAAATTATGCAAAAGATGAACATACACGAAAAATATATGAAAGAATGCCTTGATTTGGCTAAGCTTGGAGAAGGTTGCGTTTCTCCCAATCCTCTTGTGGGGTCAATAGTCCTCGATAAGGAAGGAAATGTTGCCGGAAGGGGATATCATCAAAAATATGGCGAAGCTCATGCAGAAATAAACGCCCTTAATGCTGCGGGAAATAAAGCAGAAGGCGGAACAATTTATATTAATCTTGAACCCTGTTCCCATCATGGCAAAACACCTCCCTGTATAGACAGAATTATCAGCGAAAAAATAAAAACATTAGTTATTGGAATGGCTGATCCTAATCCTCTGGTTGCGGGAAAAGGCATTCAAAAAGCCAGAAACGCAGGAATAGAAGTTATAGAAAAAGTTCTGGAAGATAAATGTAAAAAATTAAATGAAATTTTTATAACAAACATGACTGAAAACAGGTCTTTTATTTCTGTAAAAGCTGCTTCTACTATTGACGGGAAAATTGCAACTTCAACAGGCAGCAGCAAATGGATAACATCTGAAGCCGCAAGAGAAGAAGTCCACAGGCTCAGGAACAAATATGACGCTATTCTGACAGGTTCAGAAACGGTAATTGTCGACAATCCCTCATTAAATTGCCGGAAAGAAGGTTGGAATAGCCCCGTCAGAATTATTATAGATTCAGAATTGCGAACCCCTGCCGCTTCAAATGTTTATAAAAATGATGGGATAACAACAATTATTGCCGCTTCGGAAAGCAATTTTGACAAATTAAAGTTTTATCCTGACTATGTCGATATTATATTATGTCCGCTTAATCAGGACGGAAAAGTAAACCTTGAGTTTTTATTTCAGAAACTTTATGAAAAAAGAATTTTCAGTATTCTGGTTGAAGCAGGCGGTATTCTTAACGGTGTTATCCTGAAAAATAACCTTATTGATAAAATTTATTTGTTTATTGCTCCCAAAATTCTTGGCGATAACTCTGCAAAAAATTCGTTTGAAGGATTTAAGATTGAAGACATAAACGACAGCAATAAGTTTATTTTTGGAGAAGTAAGGACTTTTCCGCCGGATATAATGATAGAAGGATATTTTAAATAATATGTATGGATATGTAATATTTACAGATATTGAAAAATACAGCACTTTAAAAGATGCTGATTTAAAAATTTATTACAGTAAAGTTATTCCTGTCATTTTTCAAAAATTACAATCTTACAAGGATTCGGCAGTTATATGGAACACATGGGGAGATGCCATAGTAGCTGTTTATGAAAAAGCTGAAGCCGCAATTAATATGGCGCTTGCATACAGAGATGTTTTTAAGGAACTGGATTTTGAAGAATTTGGCATAAAAAAATTAAGACCCAGAATTGCAGGCAATTTTGGCGAGTTTGAAATGGTCTTTGATCAGGTTTCAGGAAAAGAAAACATTCACGGTACAATGATAAATCTTGCCGCAAGAATTGAGCCTGTTACCCTGCCCGGTGAAATTTTCGTCACAAAAGAATTCAGGGATATGGCGTGCTCAAGTTATGATAAGATTGATAATGTAAGATTTGATGATATGGGAGAAATTATACTCCCTAAAAATGCCGGAGATATACAACTTTACAGGTTATGCAAAAAAACAGAAGAAAAAATTAAGCCGACAGGAACTGTTCTTTTCCCTTCTTTGAATTGTGATGTCGGAGCTTTTTCAGATTACAAAAACGATACTGTTAAAAAGCCGGAAAATAACAACGTTGTAACTCCTGCAGAAAAATCTTTTGATTCCCTAAAATACAAATTACAGAGTGATGCAAATAAAAATGGGAAAAACAGGGACGATTTAATAAAGAATGAGTCAAATAAGGAGAATTTTAGCAATAAAGCTCCTTCCAAAAATAAATCCCCAAAAGTTAATTCTCTGAAAAAAGAAACCTTTTTAACAACAGGTTTACAGAAGAAAAAAATGAGATTAGTTACAGAAAATCCTTTCTTTATTACTTTTCTTGTTTTTGCTATTGGACTTGGCATAAATTATTTGCTGGAGCTGCAATTTATAAAAGATATTTTTGACTGGGTGGGATATTATATTAATTACGCTTTTTACTGGTTAAGCCTCACAACTAAAACTCCGGGACTGACAAATCCTGTAACGCCTCAGATTATGGCTTTTATTAATCCCTGGATGTGGCTGAGAGGCTTTATTGCAAGTTCTTTTATAGTTGGGCAGTGTTTGACTATACTTCATGTTAAAACAATAAAAGGTGAAAATATTTTTGCTGTTTCACTGATTGTAGGAATTTGCCGGTTAGTAATTTATTATATATCGGCTAAAAGTACCTTTTCACTTGCACTTATTATTGCTTTAATTCAACAATATTATATTGATATTATTGCAATTATTTCCGTCTGTTTTGCGGGACTCTTAATCGGTACAGAATATGCTCTTTATCTTTTCAGAAACGGAAAAATTAATATTAAGTCAGAAGAAGGCGCTCCAAGCGTATCAGTGCAGTTTACTCACGACTATGAGTGGAATAAATAAAGGATTATAGGATTAATTTATGTATGGTTATGTAATATTTACAGATATTGAAAAATACAGTAATTTAAAAGACGCTGATTTAAAAATTTATTACAATAAGGTTATTCCTGTAATTTCAGAAAAATTACAATTTTACAAAGATGCCGCTGTTGTCTGGAACACCTGGGGCGATGCTATAGTAGCTGTCTACGAAAAGGCTGGAGATGCTACCAATATGGCGCTTGCATACAGAGAAGTATTTAAGGAGCTGGATTTTGATTCATTCGGCATAAAAAAATTAGTCCCCAGAATTGCAGGCAATTTTGGGGAATTTGAAATGGTTTTTGATAAAGTTTCAGGAAATATAAATATTCACGGCACGTTAATAAATCTTACCGCAAGGATTGAACCTGTTACCCTGCCAGGTGAAATTTTCGTCACAAAAGAATTTAAGGATATGACCTGTTCAAGTTATGACAAGGTCAATAATGTAAGATTTGATGATATGGGAAAAGTTAAACTCCCTAAAAATGCCGGCGATATACAACTTTACAGATTATGTAAAATAGCAGAAGAAAAAATTAAGCCTGTAGGCATTGTACTTTTTCCTGAGCTGCATTATATTCCCTCTTTTGATAATAATCCCAATGATACAGTTGATCAAAAAACTTTTAATAAAAGCAAGCAGGAAACAAAAAGTATTGCCAGGACAGAATCTGTTGTTGTACCTGCTGCAAAATCACTGGATTCCATAAAGCAGAAAATTTACAATAAAGAGAATAACGATGCAGAAAAAGAGTCTAATTTAATAAAAAATCAAAGAAAAAATAAAGGGCTGCCTGTCGATAACCCTTTGTATATTGCTATTTTTATCGTTATTTTTGCTATTGTAATAAATTATCTGCTTGAACTGCAATTTATAAAAGATATCTTTAATCTGGCAGGATATTATATTAACTCTGCTTCTAACTGGTTAAGCTCAGCAACTAAAACGCAGCCTTTAATTCCAAAAATTATGGATGTTATTAATCCTTGGATCTGGCTGAGAGGTTTTATTCTGGCTTCTTTCTTTGCCGGTCTTGCTGTTACAATAATGCAGGCAAGAATAACAAAAAATAAAAATATTTTTACTCTTTCATTAATAACAGGAGTATGTCAGCTGGTTGTTTATGCCATGTTAATTAATAAAAATTTCTCTATTACAGCTTTTATAGGTTTTATTCCGGTTATATTAGTTTCTTTTGCAGGATTTTGGCTTGGTTTAAATTATGCTGTTCATTTGTACAGAGAAAAAGTGATTACTTTTTCTCTGAAAGACGGACCTCTAAAATATATTTAAAAGAATTATTTTTTCTTTGAACTTTCAGCGATGAAATTCTTTGCAATGTTTATTGGTATGGCAAAGCCTATTCCAATATTTGATTTATTATTATCAGGATTATAAATCGACTGGCTGATGCCTATAACTTCGCCGTCAAGATTTAATAAAGGTCCGCCGGAACAACCCGGATTTATTGCTGCATCTGTCTGGATTTTATTTTTTTCCCTGTCAATTCTGCTTACTATGCCTTCGGTCAGGGTACTGTTGAATCCAAATGGATTTCCTATTGCAAGAACTTTTTGACCAACCCTGATTTTTGAAGAATCTCCCAGTCTAATCACGGGAAGACGTTTTTTAGTGTTTATTTTAATAAGGGCAAATTCCTCTTTGCCTTTATTAGCGCTTATTAACTGCCCTTCATATTTTTCCCCGTTCGATAAAGTTACTTTTATTTTTTTGTGTCCTTCTATTACATGGTTGCTTGTCAAAATTGTCCCGCCGGAATCTATTATGCATCCTGTCCCGCTCGAAACGCCTTCGTCAATATCTACATCAACAGCAACTATAGTAGGAGAAACATTATCATAAACTTTCATGTTTACCTGTTCTTCCCCTGAATAATTTTCTGCAAAAGATAATTGAGTATTCATACTAAAAAAGAAAGTAAGCAAAATAGTTGCTATTATTGTTTTTACGCTCATATGTCTCCCCCTGAATAAAATTTTAATAAATCCGAAAACAAGTTAAAATTAAATATGCTACATTATCCATTCAATTATTTAAATAAAGCTATAATCCTGAAGGGGATAAAAATAAAATAAATAAATACTACTTTTTAAGTAGTTAGAGAGTCGAATGCATAAGTAAATATTCACATTTAGGGGGATATATTGTAATATTTAAATATGAATCTTATAAAAGAAAAAAATAATTTCAGAAATTCAATTTTGTTTTATACTGCCTCAAAATTAAATTTAGGATTTTTCTTGAATTTTATAAAGGCAGTATGCGAAGCAAAGGACTCCACTTTTTCTGACTAAATGTCAGGAAAAGAAGGAGGTGCTGGCTTTAAGGAAAATCCGGCTTTGCCCGCAAAGCAGGTGTTAAAAAGCTGAAAAGGGGCTTTGCCGCTTTGGAAGCTTTTAAACACATTTGCCGGTTTTCCGAAAACCAAACTCATTTTAGTATAAGAGTAAGCTGGAATTAAAATACAAAAAACAATAAATGGAGTGAAATTTAGCACAGTGTCAGCAAGAATTGCCGGAATTTTTTTCTGTTCCACTTTATTAATAATAGGATCTGTAGTATTATTAAGACAAATGTCCTTGGACTATGATACAGTTGTATATGCTTCACAGTTCAGTATTTTAGGAGCAGTTATAGCAGGTATTTTTGGTTTCCTCATCGGAAGAATTCTTGAAACACAAAGTCGTCCGTCCCGTAAAAAAAATAAACACCTCGGTATAAATAATAGTCTGGAATCAAATAGAGTTGAAAGAGAAAATGTCCCTGATTAATAAATTAAATGTCGGGAAACCTGCGAAAAGAAAAATAAAGTTTGCTCTTGTCAGTAAATTTACATTGACTATCGGGCTTTCGGTCTTTATTTCTGTATTTTTTGTTTCCGCATATAATCTTTATGCCAGCGTTCCAATTATGAACCAGTACAGGACAGACCAGAATCAGCATTTTGATTCAATTTCCAATGTTTTATACAACTCCGCAATAAACGATTTAAAATCCGAAAATAATTTTAATAATACCTATCAACTGGCAAAAAATCTTGTAAATAATAATCTGATTTTATATTCAGAATTGATTAATAATAAAACCGGCAAAGCTTTATGGGCTACATCCAAAGATTCTTTAAATAATAATAGTCTTGAAAACGTACAGCGTATTAATTTTCAAATAGATGATAAACTGCTTGTAGTCGCTTTTTATGATGAAAATTCTTTTGCAAATATTGTAAATCTTCTGGTAAAGGGCAATATGATTCTTTCTGTAGTGTTTATTGTCTTTGGTTTCTGGTTAGCTTTTATACTTGCAAAATATGTAACATTACCTGTAAAAAAACTTGTTGATGGAGCCGGTGAATTTTCCAGAGGAAATTTGAAATTCAGGACGGACGTACAAACGGAAGATGAAATAGGTATTCTTGCCCATTCTTTTAATGAGATGGCGGAAAAACTTTCTGAGCTTTACAGTTCGCTTGAACAAAAAGTTATGGAAAGAACGCACGAATTAAGCAAAAAAAATCTTGAACTTAAACACGCTTATAAAGATCTCACTGACACTCAATCCATGCTTGTTCATAATGAAAAAATGAGGTCATTGGGGCAGCTTGTAGCAGGAGTTGCACATGAACTTAATAATCCCATTAATTTTATATATGGAAATCTTATTCACATGAAAAATTATACAAATGATCTTCTTCAAGTCATAAGCAAATATGAAGAAATTCAAAAGTTAGTTAGTGATGACGTATTTAATGAAATAGACAAGCTAAAAGAAGAAGTTGAATACGATTTTATAGCAGAAGATATTTGTGAATTAATAAAGAGCTGTACAGAAGGAGCTGAACGTTCAAAACAAATTATTCTTGGACTGAAAAACTTTTCAAGGCTTGATGAAGCTCAGGTTAAAGAAGTTGACATTCATGAAGGCATAGAAAGTTCTTTAAATATCCTTGAAAACAAATTTAAAGATAAAATAAAAATTTATAAACAATATGGCAATTTGCCCCATATTAACTGTTATCCCGGACAGATAAACCAGGTTTTTATGAATATTCTTGATAATGGAGCACAGGCTGCTACTGAAGGTTCTGGCAATGTTTATATAAGAACAAAACTTGAAGATGATAATGCAGTTATAGAATTTGAAGATACAGGACCCGGAATTGATGAAGAAGTTCTTCCTAAAATATTTGATCCTTTCTTTACTACAAAAGCTGTTGGTGAAGGAACCGGTCTCGGTCTCTCAATCTGTTATAAAATAATTAAAAGTCATAATGGTAAAATTGAAGTTGAAAGTGAAAAAGGTAAAGGTACCAAATTTATTATAAAACTTCCGATTAACTGGAGCGAACAGAACAATTCAGAAACTGAAGAAAAAGAAGAAGCATAGTATAAATGAAATATAATATACTTGTTACAGATGACGAAATAGATAATTTACAGTTGTTCAGAAGAACACTGCGGCAGGGCTATACTGTATTTATGGCTAATTCGGGATTTGAAGCGCTTGAAGTTCTCAAGAACAACAAAGTTGATATGCTTATATCAGATCATAAAATGCCCGGCATGGATGGTGTTGAGCTGATGAAAAAAAGTTTAAGCTATGCGCCTGATGCAATAAGAATATTAATTACAGCATACACAGACTCAGTAAGCTTAATGACGGCTATTAACGAGGGCAAAATCCACAGATATATCAGAAAACCCTGGAACCCTAACGATTTATTAAATATTCTTGACGCAAGTTTTGAAGTTTATCAATTAAATCTTGATAATCAAAGCCTTGCTCTTGATTTAAAAGATTTATTTTCGGGAACTATCTCTGCGATTACAGAAGCACTTGATGCTAAAGATTCTTATACTTTCGGCAGAAGCAAAAGAGTTACTTTTTATTCTTTAAAAATTGGGCAGGCAATGAAATTATCTAATGCTGACCTTAGCGAACTTGAACTCGCAGGGTTATTGCACGATATAGGAATGATAGGCGTTCCTGAAAATATTTTAAGAAAGCCCGGCAACTTAACCAATGATGAATACGATGAAATTAAAAAACACGTTATAACAGGCATTAAAATACTTGAAGAAATCAAGCAATTAAGACCTGTTATCAGAATCGTAAGCCTCCACCATGAGAGATTTGACGGAAAAGGTTATCCTTATGGACTGAGCGGTGATATTATACCTATATCTTCTCAGATTATAGCTATTGCAGATGCTTATGACGGTATGACTTCAGACAGAGCTTACCGTAAAGGGCTTTCTCATGAAATTGCTATTGAGGAAATAAAAAAGGGATTTGGAACGCAATTTTCTCCACAGGTGGTAGAAGCTTTTCTTTCAATAATAGCTTCTGCATATCAGGAAATTAAAAATCTCGATTTAATCACATCTGAAAATCAGGAAATTAATTCTTAGTTTCTTTTATTTTTTTTGAAATTGCGCTTACAGTTTCAGCTAAAGTC
>DYOT01000190.1 GCA_020720345.1 Candidatus Caenarcanum sp. | reverse complement strand
TAATTAGACCAAACTTAATTACAGAAGGAAATTAAGGGTATTTCCGAAAACAAGAAAAATATGCAAAAATTACCCGATTTTTAGACAAAATCACTCATTCTGGTATAAATCCCATCAAATTTTAGTAATTTTGTCAGCAGCACTTTTTAAATGACTATCAAGTCTGTCATAAATAGCTTTAACATCTTGCGTTTTTGACATATCGCATACCAGAACAGCATCTTCTGTTTCTATAACGACTACATTCTTTAATCCTATGGTAGAAACCTGTCTTGAAGAGCTGTAAATATATGAATTTTCGGTATTTAAGGCTAATACATTTCCTCTGATAAAGTTGTTCTCGTTGTCTTTTTGCATTGCGTCAAATACAG
Source organism: Candidatus Caenarcanum sp. (assembly GCA_020720345.1). Classification (GTDB taxonomy): domain Bacteria; phylum Cyanobacteriota; class Vampirovibrionia; order Gastranaerophilales; family UBA9971; genus DYOT01. The sequence continues at coordinate 2,565 of DYOT01000190.1, read as the reverse complement.
CTTCCCATGAACCAAGGTCAGTCCAGCCGCAATCAACAGGGATAAGAGCAATTTTATCAGATTTCTCCATAACGGCATAATCTATTGAAATAGATGGGATTGCCTGATAGGATTCTTTTTCAATTGAATTGCCTGACAGATTAAGCCTACTTAAACCTTCAAACACATCAGGGGCGTGAATTTGCAACTCTTGTAAAATAGTTGACGCCTTAAATATAAATATTCCGCTGTTCCAGAAATAATTTCCGGCTTCCAGATATTTTTTAGCTGTCTCAAAGTCTGGCTTTTCCTTAAATTCGTCAACTTTATAGCCCAAAAAATTGTCATTACGAAGAGGTGCAGAGCACCGATGCGGCAATCCAGGTTCCTTATTAGTTTTTATATAGCCATAGCCTGTTTCAGGTTTAGACGGTGTTATTCCAAAAGTAACTATATAACCATTTTCAGCGAGTTTTACACCCTCTTTTACAGCGTTTAAAAACGCTTCATTGTTTTGGATAAGATGATCTGAAGGGGAAATAAGCACTATAGGGTCAATATTTTCTTCCGCAAGCCTATTTTTAATAAATAATGCCGCCAATCCTATTGCCGGTGCGGTATTTCTGCCAACAGGTTCTCCTAAAGCAATATTTTGCAAGCTTGGATTAAGTTCTTCAAGCTGTGTGTTTATATTGTCTAATTGCAGGTTATTGGTTATGGTAATTATGTTTTCAGGCGGAATTAAACCGGTAAGCCTTAAAAAGGTTGTTTGGAAAAGCGACTTATCTCCTATAAGTTTTAACAACTGCTTGGGGAAGTTGTCGCGGCTCAATGGCCATAACCTGCTTCCGCTGCCGCCTGCAAGTATTACACCGTATATGTTTTTATTCATTTTTATAATCCCCTTTTCCTTAATGTAATGATAAAAAGTAGCAGGTACCAATGCCCGGTTTGGGAAGTGCAACTTCGAGTATTGACAGCTTGTAAGCAAAGTTAAATAATATCAAAGCTTAAAACAAGTATTTAAAAATATCGATGAGTGTCAACCCAAATAGTGGTTTTAAAAAATCTTTAAGTGATAATATATAATAAAAGTTAACAAATAACAAAAACAATGAGGATATAAGTTTATGAAAAAAAATGTAAAATCTTTCACATTATCTGTTTCTCTTGCAGCAGCAATAATATTTTCTAATGTGGGACTTTGTGCCGAAACTATGCTAAAACCACAAAAAAGGCAGGCAAAGCCAAGCACTGCAATAACAAAACCCGCTGAAACATTTAATTATGAAACAGTTGACCCTCTTGATCTTGTTGCAAATCCTCAAAATTATATTAAACATAAAATAAAATTCACAGCCCAATTTGCCCAGTTTTCAACATTAGGGCTTGATTATCCTCCAGTTAATAAATCATCGAAGGATTACATATCTTTTTTGATAAAAAGACCGGATGCAGCAAGAAAAGATTATAATATTCCGTTTTCAGAGCTTAAGCTCATAATAAAAAGGGATAAAGCAGAAAAACTTATCGATCTTGAAAGCGGGGACAAAATAGAAGTAATGGGCACAGTCTTCTCAACAGCTCTTGGAGACCCGTGGGTTGATGTTGATCAGGTAAAAATCCTTGATGCAAAACCAAATTCCAAGAAAAAAGCCGATAGTATACTAAAATGAGTTTGGTTTTCGGAAAAACCATCACCTCCTTCTTTTCCTGACATTTAGTCAGAAAAAGTGGAGTCCTTTGCTTCGCATACTGCCATTGCATAATTTTTAAAAAATCTGAAATTTAATTTGAGGGCAGTATAAATAAACTACTTTTTATTTCCAACATTATATCCGTTTATTCCGTATAAAAACGGCAATATTCTTGCAATTGGAAATTTATCTACAGAAGGCATTTTCCCTAAAATCATTGTATTAACTATATCGTCAAAGTGTATAAGTCCGTCTCCGGCTTTTAGAGACCTGTTTTTGCAGTTACTTTCATTCATTATGTAGTTATTAATTTTATTTGAAATATACAACGCAGTCGGCATTCCAACAGCTAATCCCGTTATAATTGCTCCTACTTTGACAAAAGGGTTAACAGGCTCCTTGCATTTTTTTGTTAATTCGATTAAACCTGCAACAAGACTGGTTGGAATGATAAGATTTGCTAATTGAAAAATCGATTCTTTAATTTTATTTTTATGATGTTTAGTATTTTCATCAGAAATAATACCTCCAGAAAGCCCGCCAATAATAGACCCGACTCCTATAAATAAAATTTCCTTTAGTCCTATATTTTTATCTAAAAAGCGTAAAGGGCATTTTTTAATAGAATTCTGCTCTTTTGATGCATATTTCCTTAGAATTAGCAGGGGGATCAAAGTTCCGACTGTTGTGGAAATCAAGACAGGGACATTAATTTTGTTTTTTCTTTCTATTTTTTCTTTATTTTGTCGGGAAATAACATTATTGGACGAAGTATAGTTTTCAGGGCAGTTTTTTCGTGGCAACCGAAAGTCCTGAAATAAATCATTATTTGTTAGGTTTGCTTTAATTTGCATCATAATCTCTGAATTCTTCAAGGAACTCTATTCTA
>DYOT01000189.1 GCA_020720345.1 Candidatus Caenarcanum sp. | reverse complement strand
CCTCTTTTCAATTGTAAATACTTGCAATACAATAATATTGCTTGATTTATCTAAAGAAAATTTGATTGATTATGGATAAAATTAGACAAATAGCCATATACGGAAAAGGCGGCATCGGGAAATCAACAATTTCCGGTAATTTAACAGCCGCTTTAAGCTTTATGGGTATAAATCCGGCTCAGGCAGGCTGCGACCCCAAAGCTGACTCAGTAAACGCTCTGATGGGCGGCAAGTTTATAGATACAATTTCAGATATAACAAGAGAATTCGGAAATTCTGAAGAATCGTTAAATAAAGCTATTTATCATGGTTTCAATAATATTTTATGTCTGGAATCAGGCGGTCCTGCCCCCGGTCAGGGTTGCGCAGGCAGGGGCGTTCTTGTTGCCCTTGATTTAATAAAACAATATAAGATTTTTGAGCGTAATAACATTAATATGGTAGTGTATGACGTGCTTGGCGACATAGTTTGCGGAGGCTTTGCGCAACCTGTCAGGCATGGTTTTGCGGAAGAAGTCTATATTGTTACAAGTGGAGAATATATGTCGCTTTATGCGGCTAATAATATTGCTATCAGTATAAAACATTTCGTGGAGCAGGGTCTTAATGTACGAATAGGCGGAATTATAGGCAATTTGAGAAATATAGAAAACGAGCAGGAAATTATTGAAAATTTTGCCCAAAGGCTAAAAATACCTATAATTCAAATAATTCCCCGCTCTGAATATGTACAGAAATCTGAAATTCAGGGAAAAACAGTTATAGAAGCTTTTTCTGATTCTGATCAGGCAAAAGTTTATTTTGAACTTGCACGTAAAATATATAACAATGAAAATAAATTCATTCCTGAACCACTTTCAAAACCGGAACTTATAGGAATATTAAACAGAGAAAAAGTATGGATTTAAGAGATTCAAAACTTGCTAAAGCAGGCTATAAGTGGGTAAAAGTTTCTGAAATGTTTGAAGAAACTCCGCCTGTAGGCTCGAGCTGCGAAATTAACAAAAAATTTCCCGGATATGAAGGACTCTGGTGCAAGCTTATTATGGCTGTTACAAGCTATGCCATGACAAAAAACTCAGTTGCAGTAATACACGGTCCGGCTAACTGTGCCTGGGCGGTTAGGAATTTTTGTTCAACCTGTTATTCCTTATATTATGGAAATTCCTTTCTCCACATGCCGGTAACGAACATAGACCAGCATTCAGTAATTAACGGGGGGACAGAAGCCCTTATAAAAACACTTAAGGAAGTTGACAGGGATTATAACCCTGAACATATATGTGTTTTTGATACCTGTTCGACTGCTTTAATAGCCGATGATATAAAAACAGCAATAAGTGCCGCCCAAAAAGACTGTCGGGCAAAAATTGATTATATTCCTTCCGCAGGCTTCACTTCTGTGCCGCTTGGAAAATCTATTGAGGAAATTACTGTAAAATACGCCGATATGATGGAAATGCCTGATAAAATTCAGGAAAATACAGTAAATATTCTCGGACAGTATAAAGAACAGCATAAAAGTCATAATTCAGCACAAAATTGCCAGGGAAAAGGCGACGGAAGCGGCGGAGGTTGCGGAAGTGCGAGAAATAGCGAAAAATATCCCGATGATGCTTCTGAATTAACCAGAATGATTGAAGCTATCGGATTAACTGTTCACAGGGTCATAATTTCAGGGAATTATGACTATATAAAAACTGCTCCTGAAGCTTCAGCTAATGTAATCAGCTGTCCAACATGGGGGATTCCGCTTGCAAAAAAAATGCTGGAAAAGTTTAATACCCCTTATTTAAAGCACAGCGTACCTATAGGAATTGCGCCGACTTCAAAATGGCTTATGGAACTGGCAAATTTCACAGGGAAACAGCTGCAAGCCGAAAATTTTATTACAAAAGAAACTTCTGATCTGCAAGAAATTTTTGAAGAAACAAAAAATCTTGTTAAAGGGAAATCAGCGCTTATTGAATGCGGAAGAAATTCCCAAACAGCTTTTGCAAGACCAATGGCATTGGCAAGAGCTTTGCAGGAGCTGGGGATGATTCCGTATTTATTTGGATTGCACCCTGTGGAACTTAAAGCTAAAGCGGTTGATGTTGAATATTTTATGCAGGACGGCTTTGATCCTATGATTCTTTTCGGAAATTATGCTTATCAACAGCCGTTAAATATTACTGAAGTCGCAAAAAGTCTTAATTTAGCCGAAAATCAATATATTTACTTTACCCAGGATGTTTTTCCGATGGCAAAAGCTGATTTCAAAGGCGAAAATATCTTAAGAGTAGAAACAGGGGTTCATTTAAGGCGTGTAATCAATGCTCCCGGCAGGGGAGTGGGTTTTCGAGGAGCAAAAGCCCTTTATGAAAATATTATTGAAGCGGTAAAACTTTCTTCAAGCAATCGGAAGCCAACTTTATACGCAAGAGTACACGGAAATTTTTATGAATTTGAGCAGTCAAAATAGGTCATAATGAACATAATTCAAACAAACAGACAATATAAAGACATGATGCAGCCGGGAAGCTTTATCGGCGCAACGCTTACAGCTTCCGGAATAAAAAATGCGCTTATAATTTTTCATGGAATTTCAGGCTGTAATATAGAAGCTGTTCATTTCCGTTCTGACCAGATTCCCGGTGGAAGTTATGTTCCAGTAATTCCAACGGGCTTAAATGAAGGAGACTGCATTTATGGCGGAATTGACAAACTTTTTTCAACTCTAAGATTTTCTATTAATCAAGCCGTCAGCAGAAATAAGCCGCCGGAAATTGTTTTTGTCCTGACAAGCGACGCAACAAGTATTGTAGGGGATGATATAAAAACAGCCTCAAGAATTGTGTCAGAAGAAACAGGTATAAAAATTATTGCTCTTGATACTCCGGGCTTTGCCGGCGGATTAGTACATGGGACAGATCTGGCTTTGGCAGGATTGTTTAAGCATTGTCATTGCGAG
>DYOT01000188.1 GCA_020720345.1 Candidatus Caenarcanum sp. | reverse complement strand
CCGGCGGTTTCCAGTGTTAGTGTCCAGTACTACAGGAAAAGATAAAAATTAAAAGAGGAAGCGATGCTTCCTCTTTTTAAATGCATATTGTATTAATTTTTATTTTTTAACCGCCTGAGCTTGTACAGGAGCCTTTTCAGCCGGATACATTTTTAAAGCTTCAGAAGCGGCGTCTTTTACTTTTTTATCAGGATCTTTCTGTGCTTCTGTCAGTATTGCCTTCATTATTTCAACGTCTTTTTTGTCCTGAACATCAGCAATATTTACAAGAGCGGCTATCGCAGCTTCTCTCATATCAGGAGAGGAATCAGGTTTTATGTTCTTTTGTTTATCGCCTATAGCGATACCTGAAACCTGTGAAATACCGGGGATTTCTCCCATAGAAACAGGAGGTATATTAATTTTCTTAGCTTCCGTATTCATTTCTTCCTTGAAGAGTTTCTGGAGCATTGCAAGTGTCCACATGCCGTAAATTCTGTTCTGGTCAGCTTTTTTCTTGTCTTCTCCATTGAGCTTGGAAGTGTCTTTAAGCATAATATCAGCTAATCCCATAAAGGTTTCTTCTTTAATAAGGTTTGGCTTGATAAGCTTGTCAACTTTTTCCTTTGTCTGTTTTGACTCAGGAGCATCAGGATTTTGTTTTATAAGTTGGTTTGAAGCCTCTGCTACTCTTGCAAACTGGGCAACTGTCTGTATAGCTTTTTCTTGTGCCTCAAAAGATGGTTCAGGCGCTCCTTTTTGCGGAACAATTATATTTAATGCTTCTATAAGAGGTTTAATAGCTTCCTGTTCATTAGTCTGGCTTGCAGGCTCAGCAGCAGCTTGTTTTACTGTTTGATCTGCCTGTGGTGCGCTTACGGGAGCAGCAGAAACTTTAACTCCATTCTCAATAGCCGGAGGCGGCGGTGTTATTTCTTGAGGCTGAACAGATTGCGGCATTGCTCCAACCATTGCATAAGGCGGAATATTTGAAGGGATTGACTGCGTTCCAACTGGAGCAGCCATATAATTTGGTACAATTTGTCCTTGAGAACCGTTTAAGCCCTGAAGATTTGGGGGCTGAATACCGTTCATTTCAATACTTACTGTTGAAATATGCGGGGAACTTCCTGAAACACCTTGAGATTGGCAACAGGGAGCATAAACTGAATTATAGGGAATACTGTTATAAACAGGCATAACTCCGGGTGGAACTGCTATAGGTTGCGGCATATATTGAGGTGGGGAAGCCATAGCCATTGGAGGAACATATTCCTGTGGTTGCGGTAAGTACATTTGTTGAGGATTTACATTTTGTAGCATTTTAACTTCCCTTCCATATCTATTTTATACCTTTTAATTTTAATATTATTGGTTTTTGCTATTTAGATCTTACATTTGTTTAAAACACGAACATTAAAAAAAAATGCCAAATTTTTGTTGATTTATTACGAAAGATTTACATTTGTTTTTATAAAAATTGGTCTTGATATTGTCATTCAACATTTTTTCCTATTCCTAAAACTTCTTTCCTGAATACGTTTAGTGCTGAAAGAGTAAGGATTATGGCAGAAGCACCTCCGATTTTTTTACCAAGTGTTTTTGCATCAGAAAGCTGTGTTTTTAGATGTATTTTTTTAAGCATTTTATTTATTGAATCTATTTTAGGTTGTATTTTTGCCGCGCGCCTGTTGAATAAAAATGGTGTAACTGCAGTCACGGCAGAAAGTCCGAAGAGCATGGAATTATTAATTATTTCATGTACGGTGGCGGTAATGCAATTTTTTGCGTTGTAATAAAAAGGAAAAATCCATGCATCAAGTCTTTGATTTGTGGTGTAATTTTTAATTTTCTCCAGCAAAGTCGAATCTTTTGAAGATAACTGGTTTTTCATATACATATCTACATAGTGGTCTGTGATTTCTTCCTTTGATGATTCATGTATATGTCTTTCTCCGTCAGCAGCAATATTATACAGACCTGTTGCCAGCCCTGTCACACCTATAACCGTTGAGACGGTTGCCGGTATTTTAAGAAAATCAGTTCTGCTCATTTTAGCTTATCCTACGTTATTTCCTGCTAATTTTGTTAAAATTCCTTCGGCTGTTTCATAATTGCCAAAAGCGTCTTTTTCGTCTCTTATTTTCATTAAACGTTGAATAGTTAAGTCATTTCCGCTTGCATATCCGTTTTCCAGAGCTTGCATAGCAGTCAAAACGACAGGTTTTGATGTATCCTGCAAAGCCAGATTCATAAGATTCATTAATCTGGGTTCATTTTTTCTTGTTTCATCTTCTTTAAATCTTTTTACAAGTTCTACCGCGGCTTTGCCTCTGATGCCACTGTTTTCATCAAGCAGGTTTTCCTCGAGTTTTCTTATATAATCGTCAGTCAGATCTATTACAGGTTTTTTAATTACTTCTTTGGTTTTTTGCTCTTCAGGTTTCTTTTCAAGAGGTGCGGCTGCAGGGGGTTCTGTTTTAATTTCCTGTTTTACTGCCTGAGCGCCTATTGTTTCACTTGGCTGTTGAGGCTGACATGGAACATATTTAGGATAATAATAAGGCATATAGGAAGGATAATATAAAGGAGGTGCAGTTTGTCCCGGAGGATTTACTCCGTTAATAGTAATATTCACTGCGCCAACGTTTCCGCCTTTTGTGCCCTGTTGTGCCATCTGTGGCTGCTGGAGCGGTTGGCAAACCGGCATTATACAAGGCTGTATTCCAGCTTGTGCAGGTGGTATATAATTTTGTAAATTTTGTGCCGACATAACCCTTCCCTTAAAATATTATATTTATTCTTACTTATATAAACAATTTGATTTTTAAAAACTTGCCTTTTAAGGTGAAATTTTAAATTAATATTGCAACATTTCTTTACAAAGGTTTTTTATTAACTTATGATTTTTATTATACTGCCCACAAATTAAATTTCGGATTTTTCTTGAATTTTATAAAGGCAGTATGCGAAGCAAAGGACTCCACTTTTT
>DYOT01000011.1 GCA_020720345.1 Candidatus Caenarcanum sp. | reverse complement strand
GGAACTCAAATAGTCCTTAAAACCTGCTTTGTTAAAAAAGCATAGCAATTAATTTTTTAAAGACTTGTTAAGCTGAAGATTTCTCTCAATTCATGATTAGAAAGTTCGGTTATTAATTTCTCACCGGTAGAAACGGTTAAATCTGCCAGTTCTTTTTTTGATTTAATCATTTCATCAATTTTTTCTTCAAAAGTTCCAAGGGTAATAAGCCTGTGAACAATTACATTTTGAGTCTGCCCAATCCTGTAAGTTCTGTCAGTTGCCTGATCTTCTACAGCAGGGTTCCACCATAAATCATAATGAATTACATTTGTAGCCGCCGTTAAATTAAGACCTGTGCCTCCTGCTTTTAGCGAAATAATCATAAGCTTTATATCTTCTTTGGTCTGAAACGCCTCAACCATTTCATCTCTTCGAGTGCGGGTTACACTCCCATGGAAAAACGGTACATCCATTTTAAATTCATCTTTTAACATACTAACCAGCAAATCACCCATCTTTTTATACTGGGTAAAAATTATTGCTTTTTCTTTTTGATCCAGTATTTGCTCTATTATTGAGAAGGCTTTTTCTGTTTTGCCTGACAAATCTTTAGTGAGTTTATCTATTTTAGTAAATTGCGTAGGATGATTGCAAATTTGCTTTAATGAGGTAATAAGCTTAAAAATATGCCCTTTTCTATGGATTCCTGTCTTGCCTTCCATTGTTTTAAAAGAGTTTTCCAGTACTTTTTCGTAAAGTGCGGCCTGCTCTTTTGTAAGATAACAATATTCATCAAAAACAATCTTTTCCGGCAGGTCATTTATTATTGATTTGTCATTTTTCAGCCTTCTCAAAGTAAAAGGTGCTGTCGCAAGCTTAAGTTTTTCTATTCTATCTTCATCTCTAAATTTTTCTATAGGCACAGAATAGTTTTGCTGAAAATGCCTTAATTTGCCCAGATAGCCTTTATTTGTAAAATCAAAAATGCTCCATAGCTCGCTCAAGCGGTTTTCTACAGGAGTCCCTGTCATTGCTATATATGCCCTGGTAATTAAAGATTTTACAGCAATTGTCTGGGCTGCATCAGGATTTTTAATATTTTGCGCCTCATCAATGATTACAAAATCCCATTCTGTATTTTGGAATTTGTCTAAGTCGTTTCTTAGAAGCCCATAAGTGGTTAAAGCAATATCTACCCCGTTTAATTCGAGGCTTCTTTCTGTTCCATGATATATAAACACGTTTAAAGACGGTGCAAATCTGGCGCATTCTTTATACCAATTGCCGAGAAGAGTTGTCGGACAAACAACCAGAGCAGGCTTATTAAGCTTGTTTTCTTCTTTTAGCTTTAAAATAAGACTAATAACCTGTATTGTTTTCCCGAGTCCCATGTCATCTGCCATGCAGGAGCCAAACCCTCTCATGGAATTTGAGTATAACCACTTGAAGCCTCTTTCCTGATACGGGCGTAGCACTCCGTTTAAACCTTCAGGAATAGAGATTTCCTCTATTTTCAGAAAATCATCAATCGCCCTTTTAAATGCATCATCAATATCAAAATCTATGCCGTTATAAAATCCTGAAAATGCAGAATGCAGCAGTTCCATTGAATTTGAAAATTCAGGCTCGGCAGTATTAAGCTTTGCAAGGATTAAATTTATATCTTCAGGCTTTAAAAGAATATAATTATCTTTGTATTTAACAATACCGTCGGCAGATTTTATCAACTCCAGAAACTCTTCTCTGGAAATTGTTTCATCGCCTATAGCAATCTCATATGAAAAATTTAACAGCTCTTTTAAAGAAATCTTTGATCTGTTATCAGCATCATATAATGAGCTTATATCGAAGTGTTTAGCGGTTTTCAATCTGGCTTTTAATGAAATACGTGGAGAAAGTAACTTTTTTAGCTCTCTTGGAATTACAACTTTTATATCAAGGGCTTTTAAGAAAACTGACAAAGTTGAAATTATTTCTAAAATATCTTTTAAATCAATAACAGCAATTTCTGAACCTTTTGAATCCAAAATATCTTTTAATGCCGGCACATAATTAGACGCAAGCATAATTTGCCCGATTATATCGAATTTAACCTGCTCAACAGGGATGGAAAAGATTTGTCCTTCCGTCTCAAAAAGCTTGGCCAGCGAAATTATATTATTATTTTCACTGTTTATAATGTCTATATAAAGCGCAAAATCATTGTCGGTTTTATTAGATTCAATCCTGATAACAGGTCTGATACTTTTATTTTTTCTCGAAATAACATCAAGCCAGTAAGAAATACTTAATGCAATATTTTTACCTTCAGGAGTAATTGCGCCTATCGAAGAGGGTTTGATAAAAACAGCTGTAATACTGTCAGCCTTAAACTTAGACGCTCTTAAAAATGTTACTTTGTGAATAAGGTAAGTTAAAAACACCGACAGAATATCACAAGAAGCTTCTTGTGAAAGAATCTTGCTGCCCTGATCTTTAAACATAAAATTTTCCGGCATGATAGATTTGTGAGAATCTATAGCTTCTTTCAGATAGGCTGTATCTGATACGGGCACATATCTGATACTAAAATTAGTGCTGTTGTCCATAACAACTTCAGGAATAAAAGAAAGAGACTTTACCAGCTCAACTGCCAGAGAAGCGGTTGCCCTTAAAAATCGAGCAGAATTAGTAATTTCATCCTTATCTGCGCTCAGCGAATGATACAAAAAATAATCGAAAACAAGATCTGCCTTTACACTAATGCCTTCTTTTTCCTGTAATAAAAATTTTTGTTCATCCTCATCAAATACGGGTACTGTTAAGCGTTTTGTAGAAAATTTAACACGTGAACCTTTTGATTTTAAATAATACATAAAACTGTTTACAGGTGTAACAAAAGCTTTCAAAACATTATTATCAGAATAATACAGATAAAATTCCGTATCTCTGGCAGGAGGTAATTTTTCTGTAACAAGAATGCCGTCTAACTCTGTTTCAACAGTTTCATATATATTTATTAATTTAGATTTAAAATCTTTTCGCTCAAAAAACAGCGGATCATTCGGAAGTAAAAAAAATAAAGAAGAGATTTCTATTTTAGGAAAAGAAAGGTCGAAAGATTTTTTTTGAGCAGAATTTTCTTTACTCTTAAATATATAATCCTCAAGCGATACAAATTTATCGTGAATATTTTTGTTAAGTTTATCAATATAATCATTATTAAAGCCGGCAGATTCTATTAATTCAGATGTTGTAATTCCTCTTAAATTTAGAACTAAAAATGGATTCTTATTGATTTCTTTTTCAAGAACCCTATAAACAGAGGCAAGATGAGGACATAAAAGTTTGTTTCCGCAGCTGCACGAGATTAATACATCATCAGGTTTTTGCGGAAAAACAGCCTCAGCTTCTCTTTCAATCAACTCCATAAATAATTCTGAAAAACATCCCAGACTAATATCAAGAGCTAACGAAGGATGCAACAATATAAAGTTTTTTATCTTTTCTTTTATATTTTCATCAGTTTTTTTTACGGCAATTTTTATTTTGCATAAACTTGAATCTGTGCCTTTAACTTCGGCATTTATGTCCTGTCCTGAAATTCTCAATCCTTTAAGCACTTTAGCATTGCTTTGCAAAGTTCCTGAAAAAACAATACCGTTCTTAATAAATACATTTTTCAGAGACTTAATCCAAAAAGTCCCTAATGTTTCAATATGATCTTGAGAATTATAACTTTTCATAATCAATTAAATATTTTTCTGCAAAAAGCAACAATCTGATATTAAATTTACGTTAATTCTTTATCATATCATTAATACAGCAAGTACACATTTTAACTGCAGGATGATTTATCCAACCTAATGAATTACCTGTAATGGTTTTTAGAATAATTAATGCTTCTGATCTCTGATTACCTAGCCTTTTGTAATCCAGACAGCTCAATGATTTATGAAAATTGGGAAAGGGTAAAAAAGTCTGCATTTTCTTTCTCTTATTAAGATTAATACATCTGTTTTAATATTTAATCAGATATTTTAACTCTATTTAAGTATAATTTAATATTATACAGATATTTAATACAAAATCAGGTAATTTAAAATGGGATTTTTAGCAGAACCCAATAAAAAAGCAGTCGGCATCTTATCAGCAGGGCATATTATGGCAGATCTTTATGGAGGATTTTTGACTCCGATTATGCCGTTTATTGCGGCAAAATTAAGCATGTCCCTTGCTATGGTAGGTATTTTACTAACTGTATCAACCTTTACTTCATCTTTATTACAGCCTTTTTACGGCTATATATCAGATTTACTTACCAGAAGAATCTTTATTATCAGCGGATTGATATTAGCCGCAGTATTTACAAGCCTAATCGGCTGTGTAGATAGTATATGGTTACTAATAACAGTTACTTTTCTTGGCAGCTTAGGCGTAGGATTATTTCATCCTCAGGCAACTTCTATGGCAGGGCATTTCAGCGGAAAAGACATAAACCATCTTATGGGAATTTATATTGCATGCGGCACTCTTGGCTTTGCAGGCGGTTCTTTGCTTTCATCATTTTTAGTAAGGTTTTTTGGATTAAATTCAACTATTTATGCAGCCATACCGGGATTAATTATTGCTGTATTAACATATAAAATACTGCCGGCAGTGCCGACAAGACTTGAATATCCTGATTTCAAAAGCACTTTAAAAACTGTTTTAGACTTAAAAAATATACTTATTCCATTATCTTTTATGATTGTAATAAGAAGTTTATCAACAATAACTTTCATAATTTTCATGCCATTTCTATGGAAAGAAAATAATATGTCCTTAATGTTTATAGGACTTCTCACAGCTTTATTTTCTTTTTCAGGCGGACTAGCAGCATATTTAGGAGGAAAATTAAACGGCTTTTTAAGCGAGAAAACAATTTTACTCTGGGCTTTAATTCCTGCAATGCCTTGTATGCTTGGAACGTTATATTTTCTAAAAAGCTTTCCGAGCTTGTCGTTTATATTGTTTGTTCTGGCAGGTTTTATACTGGCTCTGGCTAATTCTGTAAACGTTGTAATAGCGCAAAAAGCCGCACCTCAAAACCTCGGTGTAATTTCCGGCATAATTGGCGGCTTCAGCTGGGGAATGGTCAGCCTTATTTTAACCCCCATAGGCTTTCTTGCCAAGAATTTCGGCATCGAACCCGTATTAACAACAATAGCATTTACTCCAATATTAGGAGCAATTTCAATATTTTTCCTGCCTAAAATATATTCCAAATCAGCTTAAACGCTCTATTTACCATATTTTCTTATCAAAACCGCATAAACACCTAAAATAGCTAAAACATGAATTAAATAACTAAACAGGTTTGACGGTAATAAAATATTTCTAAGCAAAATTGAAATACAAAAGCAAAAAGCCAGTACAATAACGCTTTTTAGAATGCTGCCATAAGGGATTTCCCAGTTTAAGTCTTTTATCTTAATGTTTAAGCTTAATAATAAATATAAAAAATTAGAAATAAGAGCTGCTATGCCTACTCCAAGAAGGGGTGATATAGGAATAAGCAATATGTTCAAAATTATTCCGGCAATTCCAGAAAAAATCCTGATAGACATATCAATCCACGTTTTTTTTACGAGATAATACTGAATTGTTGTTATTTCTGCAAGCCCAAGAAAAAATGCGCTTAAAGCAAGAAATGGAATCAAAATATACGCATCAGCAAACTTACTGTTTGAAAATATTAAAACTGTTTCTTTGGGATAAATGCATAAAACAAAAGTTAAAGGCATAAAAATTAGAAAATAAATTTTTGTCAGTTTTGAAAAAACAAGTCTAACATCTTTGCCGTCTTCATATTTATTAATCAATCTGGGTATTGCAGCCATGGAAATTATTGCAAACAGCGGCATCATTATAGAAAAAGTTAAATTAAACCCGACACCAAGCTGACCGTTGAAGTATGAACCTTTAAAATATTGCAGAATGAACCTGTTGCTTTGTGTTATCAGCCACATTCCAATGCTTGCAAAAGCAACGGGGCAGCCATATTTATAAATATTGGAAAGTATTTCAAACTTTACTTTTTCGTGATCAATCAATTTATGATAGACCGATCCAAAAAAGAAATCCTGAAAAAAATTCTTTTTTGTAAAATCGGTATGCGAAGTGGGAGCGGTGATTTCAGGAAAATCTGGCTTTGCCAGTTTTCTTGAAATCAAACTCATTCTAGTATATCTGGTCTGCAAAAGCATTATGAAATCAATAATGACAATCGAAAAACTCATGCCTGCTAAAAGCCCCATAGCGCCTAAATTAAATTGTTTAACCAGGAAAACTGCAATTCCTACAGATAAAATCTGGTTAATTATAGTAAAAAAAGTATATGCAAGAGGTTTTATCTGGGCTCTCAACACCTGAAACAGCAAAGCTCTTATTGCTATGGGGATTAGCAGTATAAAAACCATGAAAAGGAATTTAGAAGGAATTTTAAAAAACTCTTCCATAGGTTTATATAAGAAAAACCCCAATAAATACATAATTAAAAGGTTTGTAAAAAGCAAAAAAAGTATAGTGGAAAAATACTGTTCGACATTATCTTTTTTAAAATGCTCCCTGAAAAATCTTAAAGCAGAAATTCCGACCCAGTCAGAGAAAATAATGGCAAGAAAACTTATTACTCCTGTTGAAACCATATAAAGCCCGTATTCTTTTGGAAGCAATAAATTTGTAAACACCGAAACCATAGCCAGATTGACTATTGCTCCAACTATCTTGGAAGGGGCATATTTTAAAGCATCTTTATAGATATTAGATAAAGATTCCTCATATATTGAGGCATCTTTATCTATAGATTTTTCAGGATTTTCTATTGTTTCCAGACTAGAAGACATATTGTGATAATGCCATCAGCCTGAAGCTGTCAGTATAGCTTCTGTTGTTAACATACACGCCGTTAAACTGGAATTTAATATTATTTCCTGCGGGTAAATAATTAAGCCCTAAAGTATATTCTGAATTAAGACTCTTTTTTTCTTTACTTGCATTTGTAACCCTATCATCTGCATAACCGTTTGCATAAGGATCAAATACGTCACATTTTGCTACAAGCTGGTATTTTTTTGATAATTCATATATATATTCTACAAACATGCCGTTAGCAATTCTATCTTCATTTGAATAGCCGTCCCTTACAAGAAATTCACTTTTTAAATTATGTTTTTTATACTTATAACCCAAATTAAGCCCATAAGTCTGTGTTACGAATTTTGAAGAAAGTGCTGTGTTTGTTGTACTTCCATTACCCTGTCTGTAAAAACCGCCGCCCACTTCAAGTTTTCCGTACTGAGGAAGTTTATATAAGGGTTTAAGAATAAGCGTTCCGCCAATTCCCATTGCATTGTTGTAATCTTTATAATTCTGACCTGCGCCGTTATATGCTCCAAGATAATAATCTGCCATTTTCCATGTTCCGACAACTTTAACGCCCATATCCCTGTAATCGCTAAAGTTTCTGGAAATTTGCGCCCTGTCTATAGTATTTAATGAATATGGAGACGATGTTCCTTCTATACCGACAGGAATCCTTGACTGTCCAATCATTATGTTATGGTGAGGAATTATGTCGGTAGATACATAAGCATCAGCCAGTATTGCACCAATACTAGGAGTCGCTGTCGTCGTAGTAGCATTGTTCCATGTTCTGTTTGGAGCAAACTGGGTTGTATAATTTAAGTGTGGAGCCATTTTTCCTGAAACTCTAAAATCAAGGGTTGGAATAGAAAAATTCGGTGAAGCAATAGAGTTATCAGCTCCTTTATTTAAAATCCCGTTATACTTAACCTGCATACCGCCTGAGAGCTTGAAGTCTTCTCCAAAACCCGTTTTAAAGGTTTTTTTGTCATTTTCCTGAACTTTGCTTACTGCGCCTTTCAGTTCTTTTACAGTACCTTCCAGAGTGGCAACTCTTCCGGTAAGAGCGGTAATTTCTTCACTTAATTCATTTTTAAGTATGTCTATCTGAAGTTTTTCCGATTCTTCAACACTTATTTTATCCTGTTGAACTTTTCCTATCAGGTTTACGAGTATAACAGCCGCTTCGTTTCTTGTTAGAGGCTTTGAACCGTCAAATTTCTGGTCTGCATCACCTATGATCAGCCCGTATTTTTTTGTAATATTTTCAAGGGATTTATAAGCCCAATGCCCGCTGCTAAAATCCTTTGCTGTAACATTTACCGCAGGAACATAACTTGCGGTCGATTTTTTCAATTCGTCCAGCGATACGCTTTTGGCAAAAACATGTGTGCCGGCTGACAAAGCAAATGCTAACGCCAACCCCGAAATAATTTTTTTCTTCATTCACACTTCTCTTTCAAGTCTTATCTCTCTATCTTATCTCTATACTTTACTCTGCTATAACTCTTAGAAGTCATCTGGTTAAAACCCTGCCATTGTCATTGCGAGGAGCTTGCGACGAAGCAATCCAAAAAAGCAGTGATTCTTGGATTGCCGCGCTCCTGTTGGTCGCTCGCAATGACAAATAATTTTAACAAGACTACTTCTTAAATTAAATTTAAATAATTATACTTTTTTTTTAACAATAAAGGAATACTCTTTATAAAGTTGAAATTTGTTCCGCAATTGCACCAAAAGCAAAATCATAATTTTTTACGTTTTTAAAGCCGAAATCAGAAAAAATTCTTACAAGTTCATCCTGCGATGGAAATGCCTGAGCAGATTCAAAAAGATATTTATAAGGGGTTGAATTCCCATGAATTAATTTGCCTATAAAGGTTACCAGCTTAAACATATAAAACCTGAGAATATGCCCTAAAACTCCTTTAGGCTTACCCATATCAAGATTAATTAGATAGCCGTTATCTTTAGTAACTCTTTTAAGCTCAATAATCCCTTTTTTAAGGTCTGCAAGATTTCTCAATCCAAAACTTATAAACACAGCATCAAAAGTTTTATCCTCAAAAGGCAGATTTAAAGCGTCAGCAGTTATAAATTTAATATTATCGTGTTTAATTGCCCTTTTTAGTGCAATTTCAAGCATTTTTCCAGAAAAATCAACCCCGATAATATCGACCGAATCCCCGAATTTTTCTGTTATTAATAATGGGATATCCCCTGTTCCCGTGCATACATCAAGAATTTTAAAACCTGCTTTTATTGGTACATTATTTATAGCGTTTTTTTTGATTAATTTATGCAGACCGAAGCTGATTAGATCATTCATAAAATCATAATCCTGCGACAATTTATCAAACATTTTTTGAACAAATTCAGCTTTTGACATTTCCCACTTTTTTCTTGATAAATACTCTTAATATTGTTAATCTTAATTATATGGAAAAGTGCTTTCAAGAACAAACAGTTGGTATTTATGCAGGTTGAAAATTCAGCTTATATAACAGACATAAACAGCTATTTAAACAGTTTGCAAAATGTCATTAATAAAGTAGACAGAAATGAAATAAATTTATTCCTGCAAATTTTATTGAATGCTTATCATGCTGAAAAACAGATTTTTGTAATGGGCAATGGCGGAAGTGCTGCTACTGCATCGCATTTTGCCTGCGACTTAAACAAAGGAATAAGCTTTGGCAAGGATAAAAGGTTTAAGATTATCTGCCTCAACGATAATATACCGACTATGCTGGCTTATTCTAACGACACAAGCTATGATGAAGTTTTTGTGGAGCAGTTAAAAAACTTTCTTCAGGAAGGCGACGTGGTTATAGGCTTTTCCGGCAGCGGTAATTCAAAAAATGTTCTTAAAGCTATTGAATATGCGAACTCAAAAAACGCTTTGACAGTCGGTATAACAGGATACTCAGGAGGGAAACTCAAGGAAACAGCAAAATGTTCTGTTAACTCAAACGTTGATGACATGCAGTTATCGGAAGATATGCATCTTGTTTATGTCCATATTGCAATGAAAATTTTAAATTTGTTATTACAATAAAGAGTCGTTAAACTTAACAAAAAAATGCCAAAAACTCTTAAAAATATTCAAATAGAATCAACTATCGAACTCTACAGAAATTCTGAAGAACTTTTTCTGGTGATTGATGCTGAAAAAAATATTTCTTATATAAATAACAGCGGGAAAAATTTATTTGGAAATATAAAAAATATTAAAGAAATAGAACATTTTTTTTCATTCAATGTCTGTATTCTCGATAAAGAAAGGTTTTTTGACTATAATCCAATTCAGGAAGCTCTTAACTCCGGCATTTTATTCAGGGCAGAAACACTTTTTCAGACAGACAGTAATTTATACAGAAATTTGAATTTAAGAAGCTTCGGGATTCAGGCTAAAAAAATACTGATTTTTTCTGATATAACAGAAAAGCTGAATAATATTTCCCTGAAAAGCATTGCGGAAGAAAATGAAAAGCTGGTTGAAAAACTGGAAAAAGAAAACAGGGAATTTTCAGACCTTAAAGAAAAAGCTGAAACACTTGCAATAAGAACAGGTCTAATCAACAAAATATCCCGCAAAATAAGGGAAAGCTTTGATATAGAAGAAATTATACACACCGTTGTAAAAGAAATAACAGAAACTCTGGCTCTAAGCAATGGATTTTATAATAAAGATATTGATTTAAAAGATATTTCAAGCGTAACATCAGTAATAACAGATAATAACACAGGTGAAACCAAATTAAAGCTTGAAACACCCGTTGTTTATCATAATGAAATTTTTGGAGTCCTGTCCTTTCTTCATGCTTCTTCTGTGAAAAAATGGCATGCTGAAGAAATAAACCTCATTGAAGGCATCTCCTCTCAATTGGCGTCAGCGATTAATCAGGCAAAATTATTTACAGAGCTTGAAAAACAGAAACTTGACCTTGAAAAAACTCTAAAAGAATTAAAAGAAGCGCAGGCTCGCCTTGTTCAATCAGAGAAAATGGCTTCTCTAGGACAATTAGTAGCAGGTGTAGCACATGAAATCAACACACCCGTTGGCTCGATAAACTGCAATAATGATATTTTTATAAAATGTCTGGAGAAAATTAATATCAGCCGGCTTAATAATCCTGAAATGAATAATTACATGGAAATACTTGAAGAAACAGTTAAAGTAAACTCAGAAGCCGTAAAAAGAGTGAATTCCATAGTAAAGGCGCTAAAAAACTTTGCCCGCCTTGACGAATCTGAATACAAGGAAGCTGATATCCATGAGGGTATAAAAAGCACTTTAATGCTGATTAATCACGAAATAAAAGGGCGAATTCAAATAATAGAAGAATTCTGCGAAATGCCCCCCATAAAATGCTATCCAAACCAGCTTAATCAAGTTTTTATGAATATTCTTGTAAATGCCTGCCAGAGCATAGAAGACAAAGGCACAATAAAAATAAAAACAGAAAAACAGGAATATAAAATTATTATCACTATTTCCGATACAGGGAAGGGAATTGCTGAAGAGCAGCTGGAACGTATTTTCGATCCGGGATTCACTACAAAAGGCGTCGGGGTCGGAACAGGACTGGGGCTTTCAATATGTTATCAGATTATAGAAAAGCATAAGGGCTCAATAAAGGGAGAAAGCACGTTAAACAAAGGTTCTAAATTTATTATTGAATTGCCTGTCTAATAAACTTTAAGAATTTGTAACATTTAAAAAAGTGCTATAATAGATTGTTACGTATTGTTATAAAAATAATTACAAAAAAGTATTAAGTTTTGTAACAAAAAAAGGCGAGTCGCTTGAAAATATGATAATATTGTAAATATAAAGAGTGTTAATTTTACGCTTAATTAATATTTGTTTACATAGTTAAAATATAACACACATATAAGATAGTAACTTTAACAAAACTTAATATTTTTACCTTAGTTTAGCAATTTTTTATGCAACAAAGTTTTTATTATATCAGAAGCTATATCAAAAAATAGTTGTGTAAAAATTTAACAAGAAGAGATTCTAAAAGCAAAGCTAGACTGGAGGTGCTTTATGTAACGATGTAGAAAAACCGGAGGAAGTAAATCCACATGACTATAAAGTCTATCAACAGAAAGAAAAAGAACGAAAAAACTTTCGAAGAATTAATCCATGACCTTAAAAACAGCAACTCCGAAAAAGTACGTTACAATGCTGCAAGAGTTTTAGGCGAAATGGGAAACAGTGAAGCTGTTGAGCCGTTAATTGAAGCATTAAAATATGACAAAAACGGATCAGTAAGATTATATGCAGCAAGAGCACTTGGTGAACTTGGTGATATATCAGCAACACAACCATTAATTGACTCCCTGTCAGAAGATAGAAACGTAGACGTAAGAGTTAGAGCAGCACGTGCTTTAGGTCGTCTTGGCGGCGAAGAAGTTGTTATTCCGCTTGTTGAATCTTTAAATGACGAAAACAGTCAGGTATGTGTAACAGCAACAGATGCTCTTATAGAAATTGGCGATATTGCTGTTGATGCATTAATTTCTTCTTTACATCACTCAAAAATAAACGTACGTTGTGATGCAACTAGAGCTTTAGGCGAACTTGGCGATACAAAAGCTGTAGAACACATTATTGTAATGCTTAAAGACGAGTGGGTAAACGTAAGAATTTATGCAGTAACTTCACTTGGCAAATTAGGCGCTATCGAAGCAGTTCCCGCTCTTATTGATGTTCTTCAGGACACTCAGGAAAATGAACTCGTTAGAGCCGGCGCAGCAGCTGCACTTGGTGTAATCAGAGATCAAAGAGCTTTATTGCCTCTCAGAGAGCTTATAATGAGAGCTGAAGAGCTTGGCGAACTTGAAGACACGGCACTTAAGGCTTTCAAAAAGATTATGGCGGCTAATTGGCAAAATGTTCCAGGCGCTATAAACAAAAAAGCTCTTACAAAATAGAAGAAAAATAAAATTGGTATATTTAAGAATCAGGAAGGCTTAAAGCCTTCCTGATTCTTTTTTCAGACGATTCTTTTTTCAGATTGATAATTATATACAAAACGTTTATAATCGTAATTGCGTAAATACTCCCGACTTAATTTGTTTTCGGCATTATCCTTTACAGAATAAAAACCCCGAAAATAAGAAGCCGTCTGGTTAAAAATTAAATAACCAATAAAGATAATGATTTAAGGCTTCGTGCGAAGCGGGTGTCGTTTAAAACCGAAACGGCTGTGATGAGCTAGCGAAGCAGGAGTATAAAAAGCTAAAGTGGCTTAGCCACATTTATAAGTACTCGACTCATGAATCGTATACTTGTAAAGAAGCGGATGCTTCCTTTGCCGCTTTGTAAGCTTTTGGAACTCGTTTGCAGGCGTTGGCGGTTTTAACAAGACACATTCTAAGTTAACGTTTACATACTATAAAGAAGGCTAAGTTATGAGCGATAATATAAAAAAAGTGGTTTCTCTTGTAGGTGCAAGAGAAAAAGATGCTTCTTCTCCTAAAAAAAGGAAACCTGCTGAAAAAACAGATAAAAAAGACACACAGGAAGTGATATATTGTTCATTTTGCGGTAGACCAAACCATCTGGTTATCAAAATGATAAAAGGACCGGGCGTAAATATTTGCTCGGAATGCATAATGGTATGTGTACAATATTTCATGATTGAAGACCGCCTGCCTTCTTCAGACGTACAAAAAGTTTTGGACAGTTTCTGGCATGGTGTCAAGAAATAATGGAATTAAAGAATTTATCAAAATTGCAAATCAGAGCGGAAGTATTGCTAATTCTCAGGCAATTCAATGCTCTTGACGAAATGTCAAAAGAGCAGCAGGATAAATGTTTAAACAAAATCCGATTGATAAAAGACAACGACTACGTCTTAGAAATTCTTGTAAAAGAACTTCCCCGAAATAATTATAAAAAAGGTCAGATTATAAGTTTTTTCCTTCAGGATCTTGGCAGTCTGGAAAAGCTTCATGATGTGTTATGGTCTTATATTAAATCTCCTGATACTTCTGATGAATTAAAAGACCTTGCAGGAATTACATTAAAAAATCTGGGGGATCAGACTGATCCTGAAGAATTTCTAAATTATCTGAAAGATCCTAAAGCAATTGTTGATAAAGAAACGCAAAAACTATTGGAAGTGGCTTCTGTAAATCCTGAAGCACAGATAGATTTTTTAGATTTTTTATTTTCACTGCCGGAAAACGAACAGATTAATCTTATAACTTCTCTAAAAAATGATTTTCCGGGTGAATCTCTTGTAAATGTTGCTGTACCTGCTCTTGAATCGAAAGCTTCTGTTAAATTACAAGAAGAATTAATAAAAATTCTTGGAGAAACCCGCTCCGCTTCTGCAATCCCCGCATTAAACAATATTTTAAAATATTCAGAAGAAGAAATATTAAAAAAACAGGCTCAAAGAAGCCTTAGTATACTTAAGCTGGCAGGAATAAGAGTTGAGAATGAAAACGAATTTTCTTTTATTTCTCCAATTACAAAAATTTCCGAGATGTATGAATGTCATACAAATATTGTTGATGGTATTGGAAACCAGGGTATTATCATAAGCCGCATTAAGCCCAATCAGGATATATTGATGCTGAATGTTATAGTAAACGATATTCACGGCATTATAGACTGTTTTGGTTTCTATGGCATAAGCAAACATGATTTTAAAAGAATTATAGAAAAATTTCAGGAAAAGACAACGAGATTTTTTGCTTCACCTGAATATTGCAGATTCAGGCTGGATGAAGCTGAAAAAATCAATAAAATTAATAATCTGCCTATTCCTTATGAATATGCTGCGTGGAAATCAATAATCAGCGATATAACACCTCTTGAAACAGATTTTGAAGATTTGACCAAGCAGTGGGTATCGAAAAATTTAATTAATGAAACAGCACTTTTATATAAATTTCCTGATTTTCAGCACTGGTTTTTTGAAGAAGACGATCATCCTCTTCTTAAAGATATTCTTGATAATTTAATAAAAGAAGCAGAAGAAAAAAGTAAAAATTTTATAAAAAATAATGATAAATTAAAACTCTGGCTTGATTCAAATATTGATATTCTTTCAGACAAAATTTTTAATGATGAAATTAAAAATATTTATAGAAATCGTCTTATCGATATAACTTACATGCTAAATTTTCAGGAACTGCCGTTTTTTCGGGACATATCCGCATCCCTGTCATGGAGCCTAAAACCTGAAAACAATTATGATCTTAAGACAATACCATTTTTCAGAGAACTTATAAAAAGGACAATCCTGCAAGAATTTTTGAGATATCAATACAACATTGAAAAGGAACTGGATCAAAGTGTCAATGCAAAACGTTGGGGCATGAAAAATAAGCAGCAAGGTGAAATTTCCTTTAAAATAATTGATAAAAACCTTGAAGAGGTTATCAATATTTTATGCAATATGTAAGATATTTGGGTCTTGATGTAGGAACAAAAAGAATAGGGTCTGCAATAAGCGATCCGCTTGCTATTACAGCTCAACCTTTAAAAGTTATATTCAGAATGCCGGAAATCAAAGCGATTGAAGAAATTGAAAAGATTTGTAAAGAATATAACGTAGAAACCATAATAGCAGGCTTACCCAGAAATATGAACGGTACACTTGGTTTTCAAGCTGAAGATGTTATTGCTTTTGTAGATAAAATTAAAGCTGCTACGGGAATAGAAGTAAAGTTCGAAGATGAAAGACTTACCAGCAAAGATGCTGCAAGGATTTTGACAGAACAGAATAAAAAACCCTCAAAAAATAAGGGACTAATTGATGTAACTTCTGCTATACTAATCTTGCAACAGTTTCTCGACAGAAGGAGTTAATAAATATGGAAGAAACCAATTTAGAAAATGTAGAAAATAGAATTATAAAAACTCGTGATGAAAACGGTGATATCTACAGCTTCGAATTAATTGATATTGTAGAATATAACGGACAAGAATACGGTCTTCTCGTTAATATTGACGAAGAAAGTGAAGAAGGCGCGGTAAGAAAAAAAGAAGAAGATGATGATTATGACGATGAAGAAGAAGAAGTTGTCATAATGAAATTAAAAAAAGAAGATGACAGCTATGTCTTTGAAACCATCGAAGACGAAGAAGAGTTTAATAATTTAATTGCCTATCTCGAATCCGAAGAAGATGAAGAAGACGAAGAAGAAAAATAATTAATCATCCGGGTTAATAAAATTTAGAAATTTTCTTTCATCGAGTATAATAAAATTAGTATGAACAAAATTCATACTAATTTTTAATTATTTATATATAAAGGCAGAAAATGTATTACGACAAAGGCAAAGTTTATGTTGAAAAGGATGACCAGTGCATATCCTGCAAGAATTTCACAAAAGGGGTAGCGTGTCCTCTTTTACAGGCTCTTGGACTTGGCGTTGTCGTGCTTGACGGAGTTATGAACGTTACAAACTGCGGATTTTATGAAGAATATAAACGGCATCTTAAAATTGTTCCCATTGAAAAAAAAACTATTAAAATAGATAAGGAATAATAATGGACATAAAAGAAATAGCAAAAAATTTACGAGATAAATTAAAAAAATATGACGATTTTAAAGGCTTATATCTTTATGGCTCAAGAATAACAGAGAATTACAAGGAAAACAGCGATATAGACATTGTTGCTGTATTTGAAAAAGAACAGGACTATTCAAAAGAAATGGAAATATGCAGATTTATTCTTGATCTTGATATTGAATATGATGCAGTTATTGATTTTCGTCCAATGACTGAGGAAGAATTAAAATCAAATTTTATATACTTTAACGAAATTAAAAAAGGGATTTATTTTGCAATCTAATGATTATTACATAATAATCCAAAATTGGTTTATAAAGTCAGAAGAAGCTCTCAAAGACGCAGAAATTGCGATTAATAATGAAAGATTTAGCACAGCTCAAAATAGGATATATTATGCAATTTTTTACTCTGTTATGGCTTTGGCATATTCAAAGAATTTCACAACTGCAAAACATAGCCAGTTATTAGGATGGTTCAACAGGAATTATATTAAAGAAGGCGTGTTTGCTAAATCGTTAGGAGATGCTTATATTAATGCTTATAATTCCAGAATGAAAAGCGATTATACGTACACATACAAGCCCGATAAAGATAAAATTAACAGTCTTTTTAAAGATGCTCAGATTTTTGTAAAAGCAGTTCAAGATTATATAAAGGATTAAAATATGGCACCAACTTTTCAGCAAATTATTCATAAACTCAACGAATACTGGTCAAATTACGGCTGCATAATTCAACAGCCTTATGACACCGAAAAAGGCGCTAGCACTATGAACCCTGCAACTTTTCTAAGAGTTTTAGGGCCTGAACCATGGAATGCTGCTATGGTTGAACCTTGCAGGCGACCTACCGACGGACGTTATGGAGAAAATCCAAACAGGCTCCAGCATTATTTTCAGTATCAGGTTATTCTTAAGCCTTCTCCTGAAAATGCGCAGGATGTTTATCTGAAAAGTCTTGAACATATTGGAATTAAACTTGAAAACCACGATATAAGATTCGTAGAAGACAACTGGGAATCCCCCACACTCGGCGCATGGGGCGTGGGTTGGGAATTCTGGCTTGACGGTATGGAAGTAACCCAGTTTACATACTTCCAGCAGGCGGGTGGAATTGACGTTAAACCTGTTGCGCTTGAACTTACTTACGGATTAGAGCGAATTGCTATGTATCTTCAGGAAAAAGACAGCGTTTTTGATATCCAGTGGAATGAAAACGTTAAATACGGCGAAATTTATTTGCAGAACGAAATAGAGCAGTCAAAATATAATTTTGAATATTCAACGCCGGAAATTTTGTTTAATCTGTTCGACATGTACACAAAAGAAGTTGATAACTGCCTTGATAACGGGCTTGTGCTTCCCGGCTACGATTTTGTACTAAAGTGCTCGCATACTTTTAACTTACTCGATGCCAGAGGTGTAATAAGCAAGGATGAGCGGACAAATTTCATCAACAGAATTAGACGCATGGCAGAAAAAGCAGCAAAGCTTTATTATAAACAACGTGAAGAAATGGGCTTCCCTCTTTTGCGAACCGCTAACGCTGTTAAATTGTAAGTTCATTAGGTGTATTTGATTCATTAGTTATGATGGACAGATCTCCCCCTTCTTTTTTGATACTCAATC
>DYOT01000187.1 GCA_020720345.1 Candidatus Caenarcanum sp. | reverse complement strand
TTTTCTCTTTTGATATGCTGTTCCCTTGTTTGAATTGTCAGTGTAAAAGCGTCATTTCCGTCTCTGTCTTTTGTTAATCCGACAATTCTTCCGGGTATTTGCCTTAAATACTCGTTTTTACAGGCAATAAATCCGCAGTGAGGACCCCCAAAATTCATTCCCAGTCCTAACTGCTGCAAATCACCGACAACTATATCAACTGCGTAATCAGATGGAGATTTTAATACTGCTAAGCTGATAATATCAGCGCAAATAATAAGCTTTGCCTTTGAAACTTTGACCTTGGCTGAAATTTCCGCCATATTTTCCGCAGTACCGAAATAATTAGGATTTTGAATTAAAACACATGCATAATCATCAAGATTTATTTCTTCTGATAATTGTGATTTCCCTTCAGAAAAGCCTGTATATTTAATTTCAATTCCTACGCCGTAGCAGTAAGTTTCAATAACTTGTTTATAATCCGGATTAAGCGCATAGCTTACAAGGGCTTTTGACCTTTTTGTAATTCTGCAAGCCATAAGGATAGCTTCTGAGCATGCTGTTGCCCCATCATAAACAGAAGCGTTGGCAACTTCCATGCCGGTCATATTACATATCATCGACTGATAATCATAAATTACCTGCAATGTTCCCTGACTGACTTCCGGCTGATAGGGCGTATAAGATGTAATGAATTCAGAACGCTGTATTATCGTGCTTATACAGGTTGGAATATACCTGTTATAAGTTCCTCCGCCCAGAAAAGATATGCAATCAGAAGCAGTTTTATTATTGGAGGTAAGTTTCTGCAAGCGTTTTTTGGCTTCCAGCTCGCTTATTCCTTCAGGTATGTTTAAATCTTCTTTAAAACAGGCTTCTTTTGGAATATTTGCAAACAAATCCTCAATTGAGCCTAATCCTATATCATTAAGCATTTCCTTGCGGGTTTCGTCAGTATGGGGTAAAAAACTATACATTCTCTTCTTCCAGTAAAAAATCTTTGTAATCATCATAAGGAAGAGTTTCTTCGATTTCTTTTTCATTAAAATCCGCTATTTTAATGAACCAGCCTTCTCCAAAACAGTCTGTATTTATTATTTCAGGGGTTTCGATAACTTTTTCATTCACTTCAACAACAGTGCCGCTAATAGGCATGTACAATTCAGAAGCCGCTTTTACTGATTCTATAGTGCCGAAAATTTCACCTTTTTCAAATTTTGAATCTACTTCAGGAAGTTCAACAAATACAACATCTCCCAGCTGTTCAACAGCAAAATCCGTAACTCCTATTTTCAGGGTATTTTCTTCTTTAATTACATATTCATGACTTTTTGTGCATAAAACATTTTTCATATCTGTTGTCATTTTATAGTCCTCTCGCTACTTCTTTCTATAAAAAGGTCTTTTAACTATTTCTGCGGGGTGCAGTTTTTCTCTTATCATAATTTCAATTTTAGTTCCGACCGCCGAAGATTTTCCTGCTTCAATATATCCAAGCCCAATATTCTGGTCAATAGATACGCCAACCCCTCCGCTTGTTACAATACCGGCTTCTTCGCCATTTATATAAATAATATAATCATGTCTTGGAATTGATTTGTCAAGCATTTTAAATCCGACAAGTTTTTTTGCTTCATTTTTTTGATTAATCTGAGCTAATATATTGTCTTTTCCAAAATAATCCTCTTTTTTGTCCTGTGAAACCGTCCAAGCAAGCGAAGCCTCAATCGGAGTGGTGTTTTCATTCATATCCTGTCCATATAAAAGAAGCGCTGACTCAAGCCTTAAAGTATCCCTTGCCGCAAGACCAACAGGTTTTAAGCCGAATTTTTCACCTGTGGAAAGAATTTTTTGCCAGAATTCTACTGCTTTTTGATTTGGAACTATAATTTCAAAACCGTCTTCTCCTGTATATCCTGTTGCAGCAACAAATATGTCAGCATCCAATAAATTTGTTTCTTTTATAAAAAATCTTTCAGGCTGCTTTTCTTTTAAAAAGCCTAAATTTTCTAAAATATCTGCCGCACAAGAGCCTTGCAAGGCAATCATTGAAAGATTATCAGACTGGTTATCAACAACAACATCAAAATCTTTGGAATTTTTAAATAACCATTTAACATCTTCTTCTATTCTTGAAGCATTTATTATCAGCAAAAATTTGTTGTTTTCCAGCTTATAGATAATTAAATCGTCAATTATTCCGCCATTTTGATTAGTAAGCTGTGTATAAACAGCCTTTTCCTCGGACAATTTAGCAATATCCTGCGGAACAAGCTTTTGAAGAAAGGCTAAAGAATCTTTTCCGCTTATAAAAACCTGTCCCATATGAGAAACATCAAAAAGACCAGCTTTATTTCTTACTGTTAAATGTTCTTCTTTTACTGAAGAGTACTGAACGGGCATTTCCCAACCGGCAAACGTAACCATTTTGTCGCCAAGTTTTTTATGTTCTTCATAAAGCGAAGTTTTTTTAATTTCCATCACTGTACTCATATCCCTTCCTTCTCCCAAAATAAAAATTATTCATTTATATTTTATGACAAAATTTCCGCGAAGTAATATTACGAAATGTTAAACTTGTACTTTTTTTTGAATCTCTGGACTTTTTATTGTTTTTAAATATATAGAGGTTTTTACAAAAACATTTATAAATTAAATATATTTTTGTGTAATTTCGTGGGTTTATTTAACGAGGAGGAGTCATTATGAGCGTATTAGGCGGAACAACATTTAATCCCTACAGTTCTTTAGGTTCATTGTCAGGCTATGGCAATAATTATTCAACACTAATGGGCAACAGTTATGATAACAGCAGTTTATTTGGCACAAACAGTTCAAGCTTATTGGGCAACAGCTATGATAACAATCAACAGGATAATTCATCAATGATGATGATGATGCTAATGCTCGTCGCTCTCTTAAAGGGCGGATTGGGCGGTCAAACCACTTCAGATACTACAGTAATAGACACTACTGATTTAGCATAGATATACTAAAATGAGTTTGGTT
>DYOT01000010.1 GCA_020720345.1 Candidatus Caenarcanum sp. | reverse complement strand
TATAAACCGATAGGAATTGATACTCCTGAAGATTTTGAAGAATTTAAAACTTATTATGGAAAACACTCTTGAGATAAATATAAAAAATCTTGAAGAAACAGAAAAGCTTGCCGGAATAATTGCAAAAATTGTTGAAAACACCGGCGGATTAATTTGCCTTTATGGAGACATAGGCTCAGGTAAAACCACTTTCGTAAAATATCTCGCCAAATTTCTTGATGTTAAAGAAAAAGTAACAAGCCCGAGTTTTGTAATACTTAACGAATATCATTCCGGCAAAATAAGCATTTATCATTTTGATTTGTACAGGCTCGAAAAAGGCGGGATTGAAACCGTACTTGATGAACTTCATGAATACACAGAAAATGAAAACGCACTCGCAATCATTGAATGGGCAGAATTTTCATCCGGCGATTTGCCGGAAGAACGTCTTGAAATAGAAATTAAGTATATTGACGAAAATCAAAGAGAATTTTTGCTTAAAGCTTTTGGCAATAAAAGCAAAATTTTATTAGAAAAAATAAAAGAAATTATACTTCTGCAAGAGAAGCTTTAAGAGGCTGTTTGCCTACGCAAACATACTCAAATCCTCTTTCCTGCATTCTTTTCGGTTCATACTGGTTTCTGCCGTCAAAGATTACAGGAGTTTTTAGCAGTTTTTTAATTTTTTCAAAATCAGGTCGCCTGAACTCGTTCCATTCAGTAACGAGAATAAGCGCATCAGCTCCTGATAAAGCCTCGTAATTAGTTTGAGTGTATTTAATAGAATCCCCGAATATAACTTTTGCTTCTTCTATTGCTTTCGGGTCATACGCCTGAATATTTGCTCCTGCATTCACAAGCTTCTGAATTATGGTAATAGCCGGTGCTTCTCTCATGTCGTTTGTTCTCGGTTTAAATGCGAGTCCCCATAAAGCAAAGGTTTTTCCTTTTACGTCGCCGTTAAAATACTCAAAAATTTTGTCTAAAAAGATTTTTCTTTGATGCTGATTAATTTCATCGGCAGCCTCAAGAATTTTTGACGGAATGCCTGAGTCCTGAGCCACTTTTATAAGGGCTTTTACATCTTTCGGAAAGCATGAACCGCCATAGCCAAGACCGGGAAACAAAAACTGGCTTCCAATCCTTCTGTCGGAACTCATTCCTATTCTTACATGTTCAATATCAGCTCCAACCTGTTCACAAATATTTGCCAGTTCATTAATATAGGAAATTTTTGTGGCAAGAAACGAGTTTGCAGCGTATTTTGACATTTCGGCTGACTTAACATCCATTATGATTACAGGGTTTCCTGTTCTAAGGAAAGGACTGTATAATTCCTGCATAATTTCTGTAGCTTTTTGAGAATCAGAACCTATAATAACTCTGTCCGGCTTAAGAAAATCTTCTACAGCCGCGCCCTGTTTAAGGAATTCAGGATTAGAAACAACATCAAAATCATAACTGGTTATTGATTTTACTATATTTGCTACTTTTTCTGCCGTTCCTACGGGAACAGTACTTTTGTTAACAATTACTTTATACTCTTTCATTGATTTTGCAATTTCTTCAGCAACTCCAAAAACGTGGCTTAAATCGCATGCGCCATCATCTCCCTGTGGAGTCCCAACCGCTATAAAGCATATAACAGATTCATCAACAGCTTGTGCAAGATTTGTAGTAAAAGTAAGTCTGCCTTCCCGCACATTAATTTGCATTAATTCATCGAGTCCGGGTTCATAAATAGGAATCTTTCCTTTTATGAGATCATTTATCTTTTCTTCGTTTTTATCAACACAAATAACATCATTTCCCATTTCAGCAAGGCATGTTCCAGCTACAAGTCCGACATATCCGGTACCGACAACACAAATTTTCATATAATAAGCTCCTTTTTATAAAAGAATTAACAGCTATACCTAAATTGAATCTATTTTCTAATTTATTAATAAAAGAATATCATAAAAGTCCTAATTGAAATTGCCTAAATTTATCATTCATACTAATTTCTTTTGACTTTTTATAAGACCCATTGCCCAGTACATTCATTTTTATGCCATCATTTTGCTGCTGTTTAGTTTTATAAAGTTTTCTTGTATGTTGAATATTAAACCATGGCAATATAAATCCAAGCAAAGTAACTGTAATACCAAGTGCCATAAGATCCGGAACTGCTTTTAAAGTTTCAGCTCTTTTGTGGACTCTACCGTTTTCAGTAAACTGTTCTCTAATTTTTTCAAAAAGAGCATTTCCTCCTGCTTTTTCAGTGTCTTTTAGCCATTGAACAATATCTTTATTCTCTGTTTTATTGGCTAATTCTTTCATATTATCTTTTCCACCGAGGGCGTAAGATAAAATTCGGTGAAGATGATTTCCGTCCTCACTTGTATTTTTTGTGATAAGTTCTGCAAAATCACTCATTTTTTCATTGTTTACATATGTGTTCTTAATATCATTGAACGTTAAAAGCTGATGACCTTCATTCTTAAAAAGATAACCCTTAATTTTTTGGAACAGATTTTCGCTTTTAACAGCAGGTTCTTTTTTATCGTTTATATCGTTTACTTTCTTTTTAAACATTGTTAAAAAGCCAGTTTTTTTCTCAATAAAATGAGATACTCCTCTCATAAAAACAGGCATCGCAAAAAGATAAGTACTTAATCCTATAACATCTCTTGTTAAAATTTCTCTTTTTTCATCATTATCTCTTGCTAAAAAATATCTTGACCCTATAACAACACCCATAAGCATTGCCGCATACATAGGAAAATTAATATTTTTTGCCTTAAAATCCAAAGTATCATAATTTAAAATTTTATTTTTGGCTTCTCCAAGAAATTTGCGCACGCCACCGGAGTAATTTCCCTGAAAAGAGATATTTGAATTCAGTTTATTTATTCTCATTTTGCCACCCCTTCCTTACAAGAAGGATGATTGTCAGGTCTAATTCCTTCTGTTCCCGGGAATTTCTTATATCTGGTGTACAGAAGAGGAATACAGCTAGTATAAGCCGCTGTTGCAACTACAGCGCCAATATTTAATAAAGTTTGTCTACTTTTTGCCTTTTGATTCAGGGTTTCAATAAGATTTTTTTTATTTGCTTCTGTGGACTCACATACTTTTTTGACAATATCATTTGTATAATTAAACATATGCTCAACAAATGTTTTAATATCAAGATTAATTTTCTCTGGTATTGAAATATTTGACTTATTATTCTGTAATAATCCATGCTTATTATTCAAATAAACAACCAGATTATTTACTTCTTCTTTAAGTTTACCAATTGATTCTTTTTTTGGTTTCTCTTCACCATTTAATTTATCAATTTCAATAATTCTATCTTTAATTTCATTAATAACACCATGGCTGTTTTTGCCTCTAACCGGAGTATTGGTATGATTGTCAGCTGCAATTATATTTGAAATTCCTTCATTTGCAAGATGACCTTTGAAAGCATCTTCCAGAACCTTCTTATAGAAATTTTCTTTTACATCCTTAAAAGTTCCGGATATTTTATCATGCATCTTTTCAAATTTATCTGAAAATAGTCCGAGTGCCTTTTTGTCAATATTTGTTGCTGACCCTAAAAACTTCTTTGCAAGCAAAAAACAGGAAAGAGGAATTGCAAAAATAATGGGTCCACTGAGAAATTCCCTAAGTGCTTCTTCTGTGGCTGCTTTATAATTCGGACTGCCGAGTTCTTCCCTGTTTCTCTGGCTTGCCTGATATACTCTTGGGAGAATAAAACCGCATGTATCAAGGACTAAAAATCCTCTAACATAATTTTCAGCGCTTATCCATTTATTTGCGCCATTTGCTATCTCTCCAATTCCTCGAAAGCTCGGTTTCTTTTCGCTCTGTTGAGGATTATTAGTTAATAATCCTGT
The DNA here is from genome assembly GCA_020720345.1 of Candidatus Caenarcanum sp. Lineage (GTDB taxonomy): Bacteria > Cyanobacteriota > Vampirovibrionia > Gastranaerophilales > UBA9971 > DYOT01. Next base: position 14,363 of record DYOT01000010.1, on the reverse strand, counting down.
ATTATTGGTAACAAGTTTATATTTAATACAATTATTATTCATACTTCCTTGCGCCTTATTATATAGTTTCCCAATTATTAAAAACCTGCAAAGTGGATTTCTTGCCAAAAATTTATCTTAAATGCACCAAGCTTTTACAATTATTAACAAACTTTTTAAGTCCTAAATAGCAATTTTTCTCATTCAAATGTTTTTATTTATATGGAGGAGACAATATTTATATAAGGACTCAATAAATGCTATTACATAATTACACTGACTCAAATACATACCCAATAAACCTTGTTAAAAGTAACCTTACAGAAATTTCCATACGGGAAATTCAAAGCATAAAGAAACGTATTGATTTTTATATAAATCATTACAAGATTTCTACAAAAGCAATAAGTTCAATATCAAGCGAAAGTAAACTTGTTTTCCTTCTTAATATAAACAATATGCTCGAAAACGAAATTAAAAATCGATATACTGCCGGAAGCTTCCATACTTCATTAACTTAGTTTCCATTCAGACTGCCTTCTGATTCTCACAGAGAATGTCAAATAAAACATACAAAATTTCAATAATGATATCATAAATAGCTCATAATACATGTTTATTAGTGTAATCATTACAATTATTTTACATTTATTTACAATTAGTTAACAGCTTTTCATATTATAATTAAACAGATCTTTATTTATACCGATTCAAAAAAGTAATCCTGAATATACTGCCTCAAAATTAAATTTAGGATTTTTCTTGAATTTTATAAAGGCAGTATGCGAAGCAGGAGTGCTGGCTTTAAGGAAAATCCGGCTATGCCGGTTTTCCGAAAACCAAACTCATTTTAGTATAAAATTATTTTTAAAAAATCCGGGCTTTTTGCTCAGGGAAATAATGAGATTATTAAAAAAAATATTTACCGTTATAATCCTGCTGCTTACAGCGGTTTTAACAACCGGTTATATTTTTCCTGACAATCTGCCTGAGCTGAAAAAATTAAAAAACTATTCTCCTTCAAAACTTGAATACGGCAAAACAACAGTAATTGAATTTAAAAAAATAACCCCCAAAATACCTGATTCCAATGTAGCAATTTATACCGACGGAATTTCAATCATAAAATTCAAACCACTTTCAAGTGATGTCTACAGCTCAATAAGAGTTGGTTTTAAGAGCAATAAACTTGACTGGCTGGAGTTTAACCTAGCTCATGATATACATATTTCAAAACTGCTAACGATTTATGGAAATCCAACCGACATAAACAAAACTGCTAACAAGAATTTAGATTATTACAATTATAATTTTTTTAATATTTCTGTAGATAAAAACAATAAATTTGTTAAAAGCATTACATACTTTGCCAAACCTTCTGATGTATTGACTAAAACAAGTCTAAAAAAAGCCAATACTTCAATAAACCAAAAAAAGAAATTTTTTGAAAAATTCCCTAATCTGGAACCTGGTGTTACTACAGAAATCGACTTCTCAAACGAAAATCCCGGATTGATTCCCTATACTGATGACCAAATAGAGACAAATTCCGTTTATGTACTTGAAGATGAGCTTGGGACGTCAGGATATTATTATGAAAAAGCCATTTTGAAATTCGAAAACGGACTATTAACGTGGATTAATCTTATTCCTAATAATCTCCCTCTTGCTGATTGTCTAAAAACCATAAAAATTCCATACAAAAAAGAAGCTGTAGATTCTACTTATGATCTTTATGATTTTTCAAAATTTATGCTTGTTGTTGACAAAAAGACAAAAATGGTAAAGAGTATAGGCGTTTTCAGCAAGGACGCCTGCCTATAAACATTATATTAATTTATATTTTCTACTTTTATTCCGGATTGTTTACAAAAAACCAGAAATTCCGAAATTTCTTTTTCTACAAAAGAAATTATATAGTCATTTTCGGTCTGTTCTGCAAAAGAAAGAGCTTTTTTATAAAGCCTGTTGGCTATATTTGCGTTATTTGCCGAATTATCAGGAGTTACAGAAGTACTTTGCCCGTATATCTGTGCAAAAGTAACATATAAAGAAGAAAGACACATAAACAGATTATTTTCTTCTGCGATACTGATAGCATGTTCAATATTAATCTGAGCTCCCTCAAAATCATCTTTTGATGTTCTAATTTTGGCAACCAGTTTACTCAGGAGAATTTCAGCAAGTTTGTTTGAAATATTAGGTTTCTGTGAAACTTCCATAGCTCTTTCAGCAATTTCCATAGCTCTTTCAGTATTTCCAGCATTAAATTCAACATTTGCAGCAAGATACCAGGAAAATAAAGCTCCCGTCGCCATTTTATTTTCAGAACAATAATTTACAACTTCGTTATAAAGCATTAATGAAATCTGATGCTGGTTAAGCTCTTCCTGACATTTGCCCAGAATCAGTTTTATCAGGGTTAAAATATTATACTCATTTAAAATAACTGCCAGCCTGAGTCCGGTATAGCATAATTCCTTAGTCTGCTCAAAATTTCCGTCCGTAAAACTTGCAAGAATAGTTATAAAATACCAGTACAATTTAAGCTTTTCAGGAGAGCCGACAGCGGATATTTTTTCATTTACTGTTTCAATTATTGAATTACATTTTTTTATATTGCCCTGTATTACAGTAAACAATGCTTGAATCAATAGAGCCTGTACTTCATACTCGATTAAATTCTCTTTTTGAGCTTTTAATATTAAACTTTCAGTCAATTCAAAAGCTTTTTTTCTCCCCTGAAAGACATAAGCCTTTGCCAATGTAAGTTCAACTTCAAATTCAATATTTTTCAAATCTGCTACAGTAAGACCTGCAATAGTTTTATTTTTTGAAATATGTTTATTTAATTGAGGAAGCACTTCATTAGTTGTGTTAACTATTGTTTCTTCAAGCCGTCCAAGATTAAAAACCGATTCAAGCTTGTAATAATTTAACAAAACTGTTTCAAGGGAATATTTATTTTTGTCAATATAAGACAATGCCTTATCACAACATTCAACAGTACCTGAAAAATTACCGACAAGCTCGCAGCTCCTTGCCAAATATCCTGTTAAATCAATTGTTTTAACTATATTATTCTGTTTTTCCGCATATAGAATCGAATTTGAAAGGTATTCCATTGCTTTTGACGGATTAAACTGATAATTTGCCCTGCCCAGCTGTTCCTCTATATTATATTTCATGTATTCTTTTTGTTCTTCTGAAATGTCTGCTTCCGGCAATAATTCAAGCAATCTGCTTTGATATTCTGTAAATGTTGCCGGATCTCCTAAACAAACAGATTCTTTAGCCGAAAGGTCGTAAAAAAGAAATGCTTCTTTCTTAAGATTAGCTTCTTCCGCATGCCTTACAAGAATTGAATTGCTTATACTGCCGGGATATTTTGCATAAACATCCAGAACTATTTTCGCACCCTTTTCAATTTGTTCTTCAGTAAAGCTTTTCTCATAAACCACACGCCATATATAACTATGTTTAAATCTTATGTTAAACTGATCCGCCATAGCAAAAATGCCATTATTTACAAGCATTTGAGCTACCTGATTAAACTGTTGTTCTTCCATCTGCGTCATCAGTTGGACAAAATACGGGACAAATTTAACTCCTAACATACACGCTGACATAATTAACCTTATAGAATCCGAAGAAACTTTTTCTATAAGGCTGAATCTTGCCATTAAGAGTTCCTCAAGACCGGCAGGTATTTCAACATTTTCAGCTTTAGGGTTGAAAGAAAAAAAGTTTTCCTGTGATGTAACCGCACCAGTTTGGAACAAATACCATAAAACCTGCTCCATATAAAGCGGAACATTTTTTGAGATTTCAAATATCCGGTTTTTCATCTTTGGCGGCAATATATCCTGCCCATTAAACATTCCCAGCAAAGATGCGTTTAATTCTTCATAAAGCATAGGTTTTAAAGAAATTGAGAATATTTTGTTTTTAAGGCTTTCCATAGGAAACTCGTCATTTAGATTTATATCAGGTCTGTGGTTAATAAATATAAAGTTCTTTTTGGAAATAAAACCTTTGCTTAAAAGACTTTTTATACATTCAAATGAAGCACTGTCAATATATTCAAAATCTTCAACTATAAAAGCAATATTTGATTTTTGATTCAAAGAATTAAAAATTTGAAATATTGCATTATGAATCTGTTCCCTGTTTTCAAAAATGTCCTCTGAGCATTTTCTAAAATCATTAAATATAATTCTCTCAAGTATTTCATTTACAGAAGGTTCTTTTATATCAAGATTTGTTTCTATAATTTTTTTCAAAATAACAGAAGATTCTTCAATATTTGGAACAAATAAAGGAAAATTAAATAATGTTTTAAACATATCCCTAAAAAACGAATAAGGGACAAGCTGGCTGTCAGGATAGCAATTTCCTATTAACCAGATAATTTTTTCATCTTTTAATGACTGGGGAACGCTTGATATTAAAGTTGATTTCCCTCCCCCGTCCATTGCTGATAAACCCAATATTAGACCCTGTTTTGAAGTTTTTAATATTTTAATTATATAGTCATGCGCTTCGTTCCTTGACAGCTCTTTGGAAACTTTTTTTGAAAATTTATCCAGATTTGGCAACTCAACCTGTTTGGGCTGTTCAGGCGGGGTAGCTGGCTCGGGTAAGTTTTGAGGTAAAATTACAGGTGTTACAACCTGTTCAATTATTTCGGGCTGTTTTTCCTGAACAATTGGTTTTGTTGCGGGAATATCCGGCTTCTGCGGCGGAGAAACCTCTTTAGGTTTCCTTAACTGAAAATTGCATTTTCTGCAATTATAAGCATTGGGAAAATTTGGAGTCTTACACTGCGGACAAAATCTTATAAGCATTAAATTGCAATTGGCACAAGAAGATTGACCGATTTTATTTAGAGATTGGCACCTCGGACAGACGGTTTGCAATTTCAACCCGCAACCTGCACAGATTATAGTGTTTTCAGCATTTTCCCCTTTGCATCGAGGACATCTCATCCGCTATTTTCCTTTATGCCTGACTTAAACTTTTAACCCATTATTCGGCAAATATTGTTGGCTTAACAAAAAACTGAATTAAACGTGTACTTACTATAAAAGCACAAAAACTCCCTTGTAAATTATAGAACGAATTACATAGGTATGACAAGTTAAGGAAATTATTACGATTAAGACATGTAAATAAAATATAATACTTGATTGAGTGCAAAATGGTATAACAACCGCATTACAGGGAATGAACTTCTTCAGGAAGGAGAATTTACGCGCAAATATCTAAAATAATTTTATTTAACGGTTACTTTTTTGAATCGGTATAAACACCTTTATACTAAAACCAATTATTAAAAAAACATTTATTTTTTGCATTTTACAAAAAATGTAGTATATAATTTTTATATACGGAAAAGGAAATTTTTGAGGTTTAAAGTAAGAATATGAGCGAACGAATTGAGTCTGTATTATTCGATATGAAGCAATCAATTGATGATTTTGGCTTTGAATTCAAATCACTGTTTTCAGAATTTAACCAACTTAAGGAACGAATAAAGCTCCTTGAAGACAAAAGCAGAGACGCATAATTATTTCTTTGAGGAAGAGCTTTCTTCCTCATATTTTTTTATCTCTTTGTCAATGTTTTCTATTTCTTCAACAATTTTTTGTTTTTCTTCAGGATTATCTATCGAGTCGGCGTATTGTGTAAAATAGCTTTTTGAATTTGTTAAATTGGCAACTATTTGCAACAGAGCTTCTGATTTAGTCAGAGGCTTTTGTTCATTAATAGCCTGAGTTTGATTTTCAGGATTTTGAGCAGGTTCTTTTTCTTTTTTATCAGGTTTTTCAAATTTTTGAATTTGCCCATCAGCAATGGAACTATACGCTAATCCTATTGTATAATAAGCATCTGCAATATTTTTATCTATAGAAACAGCCTTCTGAAGGGATTCTATGGATTTTTCATACTGTTCATCCTTGTAATAAGCTACTCCCAAATTATAATGGGTCTGCGGAAAATTGGGATTCAAGTCGTTTATTGATTCCAACCTTGCAATAGCTCCTTTTATATCACCGCTTGCCATAAGCTCGGCGGCTCTGTTATTAAGCGTCTGTATATCTGGATTTGAAATAATATTTGTACAGGACACCAAAAACGGCATTAATAACAGTAAAATTAAGAATTTTATATTTTTCATACATTTTCTCCTATTTTTTAAAAATTATACTATCAAAATACACATATCAAAAAATCTTCTTCTGCTCGCACAAAACTTTGCTGAGGAAAGTTTTTCTGTGCCATTCACATTCACCATGTTTTCTTAATGCTTCAATATGTGCTTGTGTGGGATAGCCTTTGTTTTTATGCCAGCCATATTCGGGAAAATTTTCCGCTAACCCCTGCATCAATTCATCCCTATAAACTTTTGCAAGAATACTTGCTGCCGCAATTGACGCTGAAAGAGTATCCCCTTTTTTTACCGCTTTTTGCGGACAATTATATTTAGGAATAACATGTCTTCCGTCCACAAGAATAATCAGGTTATCAAAGGAGTTTTGGGTTATTATATCCTCACAGGATTTTTTCATTGCAAGCAGGGAAGCCTGAAGAATATTTATTTTGTCTATTTCTTTAACGCTGCATTCCTGAATACTATAAACAGCAACCGATTTAATATTTTCAGAAAGCGTTTTTCTCAGTTGAAGATTGGATGAAAACTTTTTTGAATCATCAATATATTTTATAATTTCACACACTTCCGTGCTGAATTCCGGAAAATATACAGCGGCAGCAACAACAGGTCCGGCAAGAGGACCTCTTCCAGCTTCGTCAGTACCAATTACAGTACACTTAAATTCACGATCAAATTCTACCAGTTCATCAATTCTGAACTTGCGGGATTTCTTCAAGAGTAATTCTCCCTGTTCTTCCCTGCCTGAAATCAGTTAAAACCATTGAGGCGCATCTGTCTATATCAAGCTTTTCTCCTGCCAAAAGAAGTTTTCTGGAAATTGCTATATCTTCAAGATTAGGTTCTTGTTGACATTCTAACCTATAATAGCTGCAAAGATACTTCGGATATTTTTCATAAATAATTGAGACAAGAATTTTTGCAACTTCAATTTTGTCATAAGCAGATTCGCCGACTGAATTAACTATTGCCAGCCTGACCGCACGCTCTTGGGTATCAAGTTTCATTGGAATAATCCCCGGAGTATCAAGCAATTCCAGCTTAGGATTTATTCTAACCCATTGTGCCGCCCGAGTAATTCCGGCTTTTGCCCCAACTTTTACCTTGGCGCATTTTATTAATTTATTGATTATGCTCGATTTTCCAACATTTGGCATGCCAACAACCATTACTCTAATCGGTCTTGGGAGTCTGCCTTTTGCAATTAATTTCTCTATTTCGGTGCGTCCTGCTTCTATTGCTTCCTTAATTATATGAGAAATATCCTTACCGGAAGTGGCACTGGTCATAATAACCTTTTTGCCGGTTCTTTCCTCCATATATTTAGTCCATTTTGCATTCATATCAGGATCTGCGACATCTGACTTATTTAAAATAATTAAACAGGGTTTTTGACCAATCAGATTGTCCAGATTATCATACATACTGCTCAGAGGCAGCCTTGCATCCAAAACTTGCAGAACAACATCGACAAGATTTATCTGTTCCTTAAGTTTTCTTTCGGCTTTAGCAATATGCCCCGGGTACCAGTTTATAGCCATTTTTTATACCAATTAAACAATTATCGTGGCAGATTATCATTCTCTCCACGCCATAAATATCTTGGCAACCTAGCTGCCTGATAAGTACACGATACATGAACCGAGGACTTAACTACATGCGTTAGCACCTGAAACTGACAGCAAATGCTTATCTGGTGGATTTTTCCTTAATACGTGTAGCTTTTCCGGTTCTTTCTCTGAGATAATAGAGCTTGGCTCTTCTTACGCTTCCATTTCTAAGGATTTTAATGCTTTCAATTCTTGGAGAATTAACAGGGAAAACCCTTTCAACTCCAACGCCCTGGAAAACTCTTCTTACCGTAATTGTCTGACCGGCTCCGCTTCCACGTTTTTTAATAATAACGCCTTCAAAAGCCTGAGTTCTTTCTTTAGCGCCTTCTTTAATTCTTACAAATACTTTAACACTGTCACCAGGGTTTAATTTTGGTAAATCAGTCTTTATGTTTTCTTTTTCAATTTCCTGGATTATTAAGCTCATTGGTTTTTCCTTTTTTTTATTAAGTCCTAGATTTATGAAATCCGACATAAACTTAAGTCGGGTGTAACTTACGTATTGTTGATAATATTGCAAACAAAGCATTTATTCAAGGGAAATTTTAAAATTTTTAATACATTGATTAAATACGCTACTTTTAACTAAGCCATGCGGGCAATTTTTGTTTACCTATTTGGGTATTTAGTCTGATTAAATTGAACTGAAAAAGCTTTATAGTCTACTTAGGTCATCAGGCTATTTATAGCGAAAATTTAAAGGAGATGAATTTAAAATGTCTTCATTTATAAGTTATTTATATTCAATAACATATTCCATAGTTATTATATCTGCGATAATTACAGGCATTTCGGCTCTGGATGCAGGATTTCCAATTATTTTAAGAATTGTTTTTACCCTAATCGGTCTCAGCGCTCTTGTCCAAATTGTTCTTGACACTCAGGGCTACAGAGTTTCAAGAATTACCGGACAAACTACAATGTAAATAAATGTTAAAAATTTATCATTCAGGTATCAATTATTTTTTTCCTGAACTTTTAAAACATTAGGTTTAATATTTTATAAGGAAAAAAAAGATAATAATCATGAGTGCTGGCATTTAAGAGGATATGAACTGGAAGAGCAAAGAAAAGGCATTTAACTTAATTTAATGCTTTTCAATAGTTTTGCGTTTTCTTCGGGTGTGGAAATGTTAATATAAATACCTGTTCCGAGTTCAAAACCTGCGTGGGTTGTCGTCCTTGGAACCAGCTCGACATGCCAGTGATAATACTCTGCTGTGTCTGTTTTTACAGGCGAAGTGTGAATAAAATAATTATAAGGCGCATTGTCAGTTGCTTCATGAATTTTATACAAGACAGCTTTCAGAATTTCTGCAAGTTTTTTTATCTGTAAATTATCCATAAATTCAAACGAATCACTGTGAAACTTAGGTAAAATCCATGTTTCAAAGGGCGACCTTGCCGCATAAGGCATAAAGCAGATAAATTCTTCATTTTCAAGGACTACTCTCGATTTTTCCATTAATTGCCGGTTAATCATATCGCAGTAAATACATTTTTTCTTGTCTTTATAATATTTTTTAGCCAGAGAAAGTTCCTGTTTAACGACAGGCGGAATTATAGGAATGCCAATAATCTGGCTGTGCGGATGAGAAATGCTTGCGCCTGCTTTTTTACCGTAATTTTTAAATATAATAACATATTTAATATGTTTTTCCTGAGAAATAGCGATGTATCTTTCTTTATAGGCATTTAAAACCCGTTCCATTTCGTTTAAGTTATAAAACGCCATATTTTTGGAATGGTGAGGGGTTTCTATAATGACTTCCGCCCGACCTTCCGCATAGGAAGACACTTCCAGTGGTTGAATAAAATTTTCCGAAAACTGTTTTTCCATATCAACGGCAGGAAACCTGTTAGAAACAACCCTTAACTCCCAGCCGGGAGAATTGGCAATATTTGTTTTTCTTCCATACGCAAGCACTTCTTCAGGAGTTTCATGTTCATTTCCGTAGCAAAAATGGCATTCATGGTGGTGTTCGGCATGAAGATGTCCAACATCGAGCGAAATATGGCTGTGGGGTCTTTTTGCTCTTTCCGGCGCCATAATAACCCAGTTATCTGTCAGCAGGTTTTTTCTCATTTCCGGCATTATTTATATCTGCCCTCAAAAACTTTCATAATTATTATACTGCGACAAATATTTATACTCATAGTTTTTCATGATTACGACATGTAAATTTTATTTATATAAACAGCAATTTATTTAACAGTAAGTTGTTTATATTGATATGTTATTTACATGAAGGGAAAATAGCGTGGAAAATTATATTACATTTTATTTGCATTTTTTTTACTAATTTATAACAAGAGCTTTTTCAGCTTCAACCTGCATATACGGTTTCATTTCGTAAATTCTGCATAGTTTTGAGAGCCCAAAACAAATCAAGAAATATACAAAAGCTATAAATAGCAAAATTTCAAACACATGATGCGTTCTCTCATAAATAATTTCGCCGGAACGAGTGAGCTCAATCAACCCTATCGTGGAAGCAAGAGAAGTATCTTTTATCAGTGAAATAAACTGACTAACAAGAGCAGGCGCCATTCTTGATACTGCAAGAGGTAAAATTATAAAAGTAAGTCTCTGTGAAGCAGAGAATCCTAAACTTTTGGCGGCATCTATATGGGTATTTTCGACAGAATTTAAGCCGCTTCTTATAATTTCCGCAATATATGCCGAAGTAAATATTATAAAAGCCACACAAGAAGACGCAAAAAAGGAAACAGCTCCTCCGAAAATATAAGGCATTAATCCAAAATGTATAAATACTATAAATAAAATCAAAGGAACGCTTCTTACAATTTCAATGTAAGCAACCGCAAGCCAGCTGATTAAAAAAAACTTAGAATATCTTATTATCCCTAGAAAGATACCAAAAAAAAGGCTTCCAATTATTGATATTAAGGACAATTTCATCGTAATACCAAGTCCTTTTAATAAAAAATCAAAATTTTCAAATATATCCATCCAGTATAATTCAGTAGCCATTATATTTTTGCTGTCCTTCCCCTTAGCCTGAAAACATTTTCAAGAATATTTGAAAAAAGCGCGATAACTCCAGTAAGCATCATATAAATAAAAGCTCCTGCGAGAAAAAACTCAACAAATCTAAAATCATCTACTGCTCCTTTATAAATTCTGTAAAATAAATCTGTAACAGCTATAAAACTAACAAGAGATGAATTTTTAATTATATTTATAAATTGACTGCTTAATGGAGGAATTACAATTCTTATTGCCTGAGGAAATATAATAAGCGTGAATGCTTGAAATTTGCTTAATCCAAGACTTGTGGAAGATTCAAACTGCTCATTAGCAACCGAATGTATACCTGAGCGTAAAACCTCTGAAATAAATGCTCCTGCATATAAACTTAAAGACAATATTCCGCAGGATATTGGCGATAACATTATCCCCAAAGAGGGCAAGGCTTTATACATAATATAAAGCTGCACAAGCAAAGGAGTATTTCTTATTATCTCAACATAACAAACAGCAAAGAATTTTAAATATTTCAAGCCCATAGTTCTTGAAAATACAATAATCAAACCAATTATAAAAGCGCAAATTGAGCTAATGACCGAAATAAAAAGAGTCATTTTTACCCCGTCAATAAGATTAGGTATAGATTCTATAATTACTGCGGTATCAAAATTGTACATACTTCACTTCTTAATAAAATCTGCTGTCCATTTCCGCTGAATCTTTGCCATCGTGCCGTCCTGCATTATCTGTTCAAGCGCAGAATCAACAGCATCCTGAAAAGACTGTGTCTTTTCAGCTTTTTTAAAGCCCAAGCCATAAGGTTCCAGAGTCAATCTGTCTTTCAGTATCTTATATTTAGAATTTTCAGATAAAAAACCATAAATAATTGTGTCATCAGTAGTAAGGACGTCTCCTCTACCTGATTTTAACGCTTCAAACGCATCCGTATAAGTTCTGAATCCCAGAATTTTAACCGAGGGAACCATTTGTTTTATGTTTATTTCACTTGTTGAGCCAAGCACAATTATTACACGTCTGCCTGAAAGGTCTTTTAGTGTCTTGACCGAGCTGTCTTTTGCAACCATTATTGCTTGTCCTGCAACATAATACGGTCTACTGAAATCTATAACCTTCTGCCTTGGAGATGTGATTGTCATAGTAGCCGCAACCATATCAACATTTCCTGAAATTAATGAAAAAATTCTATTAGATGAAGTTACCTGCTGAAATTCAACTGCATTTTCATCGCCAAGCACTCTTTTTGCTATTTCACGAATTAAATCAACGTCAAAACCCTTAAGTTTCTGGTCTTGATCTATAAAACCAAAAGGTTTTGCATCAAATTTAACTCCTGCAATTATCTTTCCTCTTTCCCTGACTGTTTTAAGCAGGTTTTCATCTGCCATTTTCTTTATACATCCGGTTAAACTTGTCATTATGAGGCATATAATCAAAATAAGGGTTATTTTTTTATAAATTATCAAGACATTTCTCCTAGATTATGGTGGGCTGTGTTCTTGTCATTGCGAGGGCTTTAGCCCGAAGCAATCCACTTTCCATTCATTTATTTTTGGATTGCTTCGTCAGCCTGACGGCTTCCTCGCAATGACATTTATTGATAGTTCACTTAATATATTTCATCAAAAACTCTCTTGTTATGTTGCTTTGCGGATTATCGAATATTTTTTCCGCAGTACCTTCTTCTATTATCTGACCTCTGGAAAGAAAAATTACCCTGTCTGCAACTTCTCTGGCAAAGTTCATTTCATGAGTAACCACAATCATTGTCATTCCATCTGTAGCAAGTTCTTTTATTGTATCAAGGACTTCCTGCTTCATCTGAGGGTCAAGTGCGCTCGTAGGTTCGTCAAAAAGCATTACTTTAGGCTGCATTGCAAGACTTCTGGCAATAGCAACTCTCTGTGCCTGCCCTCCTGAAAGCTGGTCAGGATATTTGTCAATTTTATCAAGCAAACCGACTTTTTCCAAAAGGCACAAAGCCTGAATTCGTGCTTCATTTTCATGTATTTTTTTAACTTTTATAGGCGCGAGAATAATATTTTTAAGCACATTCAGATGAGGAAACAGGTTATACTGCTGAAAAACTATTCCTACTTCAGATCGGATAGTATTTAAATCAGCATTTTTTGCAGTTACCTCTATATCATCAACAAATATTTTGCCTTTACATACAGGAACTAACCCGTTAATGCATTTAAGGAAAGTGCTTTTTCCACAGCCTGATTGTCCTATTAATGCTATTGTTTCTCCTTTTTCAATATTGACATTAATATTTTTTAGGACATTAAGACCTTTATATGATTTACTTACGTTTTCAAACCTTATCATTTGCTCTCTGCTGTTTGTAAAAAACTCATGTCATCCTGAGCGAAGCGAAGGATCTGCCATATTAGGCGCTTCCAGATTCTTCGGGCTAAAACCCTCAGAATGACAGAATAGACTGTTTTAGAAATATTGGAGTTTTGGAGGTTTACATAGACATTATGTTCTCTTATTCTATCTTATATATGTTTATTCTTAAAGTAAATAAACTGTTTTAAGTATTATTATAATCAACCTGGCGTATAATCATGGAAAAACTAGAACAGACGTTAAAGACTATAATTGATAGTATATTTAAAAATAAGCGGGGTGAAAGTATGGATATGAAGTCTATCACAGTAAAAAGACCTGTCAGAATAAAGACTGTCGTAACTGACAGATTTAAACAGCAGGTTCAAGAAGAATTAAACAAGGAAATCCACCTTCTTGATTCCCAGATTATGCAGCTTGAAGTACAAAGCAAACAAATTCATGATCAGGCATCGGAATTTTCTTCTTTATACATTGACCATAACACTGAGCAAATTCAGCAAGCTCTGGAAGATGTTGCAAGAAAGCTTCAACAAATGGGCGAGCTTAAGCATGAACTGGTTTCGCAAAGAGACAATATTTCCCATCTTGCTCTTAACAATGTTATAATTACCGGAAGCCTTGAAAATTATGTTGAATTAAGACAAGGTGAAAATATTTACGAAAAATTCAAGGAAGCCGAAATTCTTGTAAAAGACGGCATAATTCAGGAAATAAGTGATTAGGTAAGAATGAATACACTACTATCAATAGGCAAGATAACTAATTTCCATGGGATACACGGAGAAGTGAAAATCGGCTATACAGCCGGACAAGAGCAGCTGTTTGAAAATGTAGACGAAATTTATGTTTCCAAAGACTCTAAAGATATTCGCTTAACTCCTGAAAAAATCCGTTTTCATAAAAATGTTGCTCTAATAAAATTCAAGGAAATTAATTCCATAGATGAAGCCATGATTTATAAAGGAGCGCTTTTAAAAGCTCCAAAATCAAAAATACAGAAATTTCTTGATAAAGATGAATTTTATATTGACGATTTAGTGGGTCTATCTGCTTATGATCCTGAAGGAAACCTGATAGGCATTATTTCAGGAGTTTCAGTTTCAGGAAGTCAGGATATTTTATTTATTAAGGATGCCGAAAACAAAGAGCACCTGATTCCTTTCGCCAAAAATATCGTCCCGGAAGTAGATTTAAAAGAAAAAAAACTTGTTATTAACAGGATTGAAGG